>JAEYYQ010000326.1 GCA_023428365.1 Pseudomonadota bacterium
ATCTCAACTCGCAGCGGTCAGCGCCTGCTCGAGATCCGTGATCAGGTCGTCGACGGCTTCGATACCCACAGAAAGCCGGAGCAGGTCCGGAGGGCATGGCGTTGTCGGTCCTTCAACGCTGGCGCGATGCTCCAGCAGACTTTCGACACCGCCAAGCGACGTCGCCCGCTTCCACAGCTCAACATTCGCAGCTGTTGCAATGGCGGCCTGCTCACCACCCGCGACACGGATCGACAGCATGCCGCCGAACCTTCCCTGCATCTGACGCGCCGCAATTTCATGGCCGGGATGTGTCGGGAGTCCGGGATACAGAACTTCGCGGATGAGCGGATGCTTTGAGAAATGCTCGGCAATCGACATCGCCGCATCACATTGCGCACGCACACGAAGATGCAGCGTGCGCATGCCGCGCTGAAGCTGAGCGGCCTCGAACGGTCCGAGGATGCATCCAAGATGGCTTCGTACACCGGCGGTACGCTCAAACAGAGCGTCGGCCGCGCGAAATGCCAAAGCACCGGCAATCACGTCCGAATGGCCATTCAGGTATTTGGTCGCCGAATGCATCACGACGTCGGCCCCAAGGGCCAGCGGCTGCGTCAGCACCGGCGTCGCAACCGTCGAGTCGACCGCCAGTATCGCCCCGGCCTTGTGCGCGATGTCGGCCGCTCCCCTGATATCGGTGATCGTCCACAGTGGATTGGCCGGTGTTTCGACCCACACAAGCCGCGTTTCGCCAGGCCGCACAGCCCCTGCGATTGCCTTAAGATCGGCACCGTCAACAAAGCTGGCTGACAGGCCCATGGCGGGCGCATCGTCGAGCAGCCACTTGCGCAGCCCCCAGTACATCACCTGCGGCGCAACGATGTGGGCGGGACGCGGCAGCGCCAGCATCAGCGACGTCGCCGCCGCCATGCCTGAACTGACCAGCAGGGTACGTTCCGCGCCTTCGAGAGCGCCCAAAACCGCCTCGGTCTGCCGCACGGTGGCATTGTCGGCACGCCCATAGGAATATCCCTTGCGATACTGATTGTCCGGGTCGCGCAGGTAGGTCGTCGCCACGTGGATCGGCGGCACGATGGCGCCTGTGGCGTCATCGATCAGCCCACCGGCCTGGGCAGCAATAGTTTCCGGCCTATAGATTTTCTTCATTGCGATCAGCCTCCGAGGCGCGCGCCATCTAGGGCGACCCTAGCAAATCCTCGCCGCAAGCGATAAGCGATCCGACATGACACAGCGTAGCATCCTCATTACCGGCTGCTCCTCGGGCATCGGCTTGGCCTCGGCGCAGATGCTCAGATCGCGCGGTTGGCGCGTTCTGGCGACCGCCCGCCGACCGGAAGACCTAGACCGGCTCCGCAATCAGGACGGCTTTGAAGCGCTGCACCTCGAACTGGCCGATCCCGCTTCTATTGCAGCGTGTGCCACCGAAGCTCTCCAACTGACCGGCGGGAAGCTCGGCGCAGTCTTCAACAATGCGGCATACGGACAACCGGGTGCGGTCGAGGATATCACCGCGGATACCTTGCGCCGCCAGATTGAGGTCAATGTCATCGGTACACACGATCTCACGCGACGGCTGATCCCTGCCATGCGTGCCAACGGGACGGGACGGATCGTTAATTGTTCGTCGGTATTGGGAATGGTGGCGGCGCCGTTTCGAGGGGCCTACAGCGCCTCGAAATTCGCGCTGGAAGGGCTCTCGGATTCACTACGTTTGGAACTCGCCGGCTCTGGCATCCATGTTTCACTCATCGAACCTGGTCCCATCCGCACGCGGTTTGTCGACAACGCCCTGGCCGCCGCGAAGGCCAGCGTCGACATCGAGGGTTCGGTACATCGCGAGCGCTATCACCGGATGATCGCGTCACTGGCCAGCGGCGGGAAGCAGACCTTCAAACTGGAACCGGAGGCCGTCGCGCGCAAATTGGTGCACGCCGTGGAGAGCCCCTGCCCAAAGGCCCGCTATTACGTGACGGTGCCAACGCACCTTGCCGGTGTTCTGCGCCGCTTGCTGCCGACGCGCTTGCTGGACATCGCCGCGGCGCGAGCCTGAGGGACTGCACGTCATGCGCATCGCCTGCTTGCATACCGCTCATAGCAATATCGCCGTTTTCGAGGCTTCAGCTCGCCAACTTGGACTAGCGGACGACGCCTTACATCACGACGTCCGGGCAGATCTTTTGGCCGCCGCCGAGCAGGCAGGCATGGTCACGCCTGAAATCGCGGCCGAGACCGCTGAAGCACTCTTGCGACTGAGCAATGGCGCCGACGCCGTGATCCTCACTTGCTCAACCTTGGGGCCAGTCGCTGAAACTGTCACCAACCAATCCGCGATCCCGATCTCCAGAGCGGATGCCGCGCTGGCGCAGCGCGCTGTCAGTGGGGGCGGCCGCGTCGTCGTTCTGTGTGCCGTGGGAACAACGGTGCCGCCGACGACGCAGCTCTTCACCGAAGCAGCAAAGCGGGCTCCCGCGTGCGAGATCGACGTTCGCCTCGTTTCCGGGGCCTGGGCGCTGTTCAAGGCGGGTGATTTGGCCGGATACCACGCCGCGATCGCCGCCGCCGCCGATCAAGCATATGTCGAGGAGGCCACGGTTG
>JAEYYQ010000370.1 GCA_023428365.1 Pseudomonadota bacterium
CCGAAGCGCTTCGAATATTCGATGATGGTCGGCATACCCAGGTCCTGGGCCAGACGCACCGTCATCTGGATGCGCGCCTTCTCGATGCCGACGCGCAGCGTGGATGGTCCGTATGACTTATCCTTGTTGTAGTTCTCGGGACGCCAGATGTCCTGTCCGGGCCCCTGCTCGATCTCGATCGGAGCATCGAGTACGAGGCTGGTGGGCTTGTAGCCATTGTCGAGTGCAGCGGCATAAACCAACGGCTTATACGAGGAGCCAGGCTGGCGCCGGGCCTGCACGGCGCGGTCTAACTGGCTGATCGCGAACGAGAAGCCGCCAACCACCGCGAGAACACGGCCCGTATGCGGGTCCATGGCGACCAGGCCGCCACCCACTTCCGGGATCTGCATCAGGCTCCAAGCCCCGGTCGGCTTGTCCGGATCCTTGGGCGCGACATAGATCACATCACCGGCACTCACGACATCCTCAGGCCGCTTCGGTGCCGCACCTTTGTTCCGATCCGTGGCGACGAACTTGCCGGCCCACTTCATCTCGTCGAACGACACTTCGACGGCTTCGCGCGCAGACACGAAGCTGCCGTCCTGCTGCCGTTCGGGCCGCAGGCCGACAACAACCTTGGTCTTCTCGATCTGCAGCACGACGCCGAGCCGCCACGGCTGAATATCGCCGGGCGCTTCAATCTTAGTCAGCGCGAGGCCCCAATCGCCCTCAGTCGGGATCTGTTGCACCGCGCCGCGCCATCCTCGGCTACGGTCGAAGTTGACGAGGCCGTCGATGAGTGCTCTGCGGGCCTGCCCTTGCAGCGTGGGATCGAGTGTCGTGCGGACCGATAGTCCTCCGCCATAAAGTTTTTCCTCGCCATATTGAGCGAGCAGCGAACGGCGCACTTCCTCGGCGAAGAATTCGGCGGCAAAGATGTGCGCGCCAAACGGGCGAATGTTTACTTCCAGAGGCTTGGCCTTGCCGGTTTCCGCCTGCTCGCGCGAGATGTAGCCATTCTGGGTCATCTCTTCGAGAATCCAGTTCCGGCGCGCGGTGGCTTCCTTGGCCCGGCGGAACGGATGATAGTTATTGGGCGCCTTCGGCAGGGCTGCCAGATAGGCTGCCTCCTCCGGGGTCAGATCCTTCAGCTCCTTGCTGAAGTAGTTGAGCGCCGCCGCCGCCACACCATACGAGCCGATGCCGAGATAGATTTCGTTCAGATACAGCTCGAGGATCTTGTCCTTCGAATACGCGCGCTCGATGCGGATGGCGAGGATCGCCTCCTTCAACTTGCGCTCGTATTTCTGCTCATTGGTCAAAAGGAAGTTCTTCGCGACCTGCTGCGTGATGGTCGACGCGCCTTCCGGACGACGGCCGGGATTCTGCAGGTTCTTGTAAAGGGCACGGCCAACGCCGAAAAAGTCGATGCCGCCGTGCTCGTAGAATCGTTTGTCCTCGGCTGAGAGGAATGCGCCCAGCACCAGCTTCGGGATCGTGTTGATAGGCACGAAGATGCGCCGTTCACGCGCATACTCGGCAATCAGCGCTCCATCGTGCGCGTGGATGCGGGTCATCACCGGCGGCTCGTACTCCGCCAGCTTCTCATAACTCGGAAGATCCTGGGAGGCGTGCCACAACAGATAGCCCGCTACCGCCGAGCCTGCGAGGAAGACGACGACGCCAGCCGCAAACCCCCAGCCAAGCAGACCGAGCAGGAGACTCTTCTGTCGCTTCTTCCGCCGCTTGGGAGCGGGCGGTGGTGGCAGAATGGGCGCGCGCATGGACCTCGGCTTCTTGTCGAAGGGCAACCGTCTCGTCACACAACCAAACGGCAAGAAAACGGCGAGCTCACACTTATCACGAAATGCGGCGTCGCGAGCCCGCAAAAACAATTTGGACGATAGCCCCCATCGGCCGGAGAGCGTGACCTAAACGCGAATCACTTCAATAAGTTCTCCGTCGGCCAATGATAAACCATTTATGGCGATCGGAGAGCCCCTACCGCGCGTTTGGTAAAGAACGCTTCGATCGCAGCAGCAATTCCACCAGCCACCCGCTTCTGCCACTCAGCCGACCGCAGCAGCTTCAGATCCTCCGGATTGCTCATATAGCCAAGCTCGATGAGAACGGAAGGCGAATGTGTCTGTTTCAGCACCTTGAAGGCCGCTGACCTCTGGGGTTCGCGTGACAGCGCGATATGCTTGCGCAGCTCACCCGTCACGAGCCCGCGGAAGTCTGATGAAAAATCAGTGGTCTCCCGGCGCAGAAGATCGACGAGGATGTTGCGAACCGCGTCCTGGTTCTCTGCGGGCGTCGAATCCAGGCCCGCGAGCACGTCGGCTGCGTTCTCCTTTTCCGCGAGTCGCCGCGCCTGTTCGTCGGACGCGTGATCGGACAGCATATAGATCGTCCCGCCGCGAATGGCCTGCGCGATGGCGTCTTCAGCAACCGAGTCCGCGTGGATGGAAATGAACAAATCAGCTTGATTTTCAACGGAAATTCTTACCCGATCGTCCAAGGACACATAGACGTCGCTGTTGCGGGTCATCACAACCTTGTAGCGACCACTGGCATTCAGAAGTGCTCTGAGTTGCCTGCTGACCCCCAGCGCAATGTCCTTCTCGAGAAGCCCGCCCGAGCCGACTGCGCCCGGATCGACGCCGCCATGTCCGGCGTCGAGGATGATCACCGGCTTGGTTTTGCGCCGGGACTGCTGCTGCGGATCGGGCTCCGCTACGGCCGCGCGCAGGACTGGAGCGGCTTTCGGAGCCGACGCGCTGGCGCGATCCACTCGAGCCAGCTCAATCGCCAGAATGGCTGCACCGCCGTCGATTTCCGATGCGTCCGCCTTAACGACCCTGACTGGGCCATGCGTGTCGATCACGAGCCGCGACTGGCGTGGGCCGAACAAGCCATAGCGGAACGCCTTGATCAGACCCTGCGCCTTCTGCCCGTCGGCAGCATCGATGCGGAACTCAACCTCCGGAAGATCGACAACGACGCGATCAGGATCGGCCAGGACGGTCGCCTTGACCGCCACCTTCCGCGTCAGATCAAACACAAGGCGGGCCGTATCGCCTTGAGCTGTAACCTGACCGCGATGAGCCACGGGTTTGCCGCGCGGGGCTTTTTGCGGCGCCTGTACTGTGGTGGAAACGACCGGCGCCCAGTTTGCCGCCGCGTCAGCCTGCTGCGCCCATGCATTTTGCGCCGGCGCCAAGGCCAGCACAGCCAAGCCAAACGCTATCGCTACACCACGAATCGAAGCCCCCAACCGCTTCCAAATGACGCCGTTTATGACGCCAGTGCCCCTCCTGGTCGCTTTGCGACCGTGATTAACGGGTTATTGACCAAACCAAGGCATGACAAGTAGGTCGAGAACGGTCGTTGGAGGTGCGTGACATGCACAACACGCTTGCCTCGGCAAAGGTGAACACGTAAAACTCACCTCGCTCCGCGCCGGGGCTTAGTCTATGAGGCGCGACCCAGCAGGATCAGCAAGACATGCAGCCGGAGGCTGCGAGTTTCATGGTCCTTAAAGGCTCCGCGTCCAGCCGATCCGGCTCGGCATACAGGTGTCTAGCCCGCTTCGAAGTGGCGGCGTACCGCCCCTGGCGTCATCTTCGTCAGGAACGCACCGTGCATGCGAAGCGCTTGATGATCACCTGAGACAATCTCGTCTCGTTCTTCCGCCCGGGAAAGGGGTGCGGGGAGCGGGGCATTCGCCGGCGACTTAAAAGGCGCCATTCATCCATCGTCCCGTCAGCGGGACCAGTCTTCCCCTTGGGCCTTCATTTCGTGCTCAACGGGCGGGCTTAAGTAGTCAGAGATGCAGACCACGTCCACACGGTCATCGCGCAGGCTGAGGGGCTCTCTCCCAATATCGGGAGCGCCCTCGAAGCAGCTCGGACGCATAGACGTCGCTCAGGCCAGGCCCTCCCAACAGACGCGGCCGGGACCCCTTTCCAGAACCCGTTTTTCACAACCAAACATAACGCGCGTCCATGACGGGCGCCCCGCAGACTTTGGCCGATCGGTCAGCGTTTGTGAGGAGCCGCGCCGCCGCGCGAAGGACCCATTCACATGTCCAACAACAAAATGCTTATCGATGCCACCCACCCGGAAGAGACACGGGTCGTGGTTCTCAAAGGCGGCCGCGTAGAGGAATTCGATTTCGAGTCCGCTGCACGTAAACTCCTCCGCGGCAATATTTTTCTGGCAAAAGTCACCCGCGTTGAACCTTCGCTGCAGGCGGCCTTCGTCGACTACGGCGGCAACCGGCATGGCTTCCTGGCCTTCAACGAAATCCACCCTGACTATTACCAGATCCCGGTTGCCGACCGGCAGGCCCTGATCGAAGAAGAAGCCGCTGCCGATGCGGAAGAGGAAGCCGAGGCGGACGCAGCCGCGGATCGCCGTGCGGAACGGCGCTCTGCGACCCAGACCGAAGTCGAGGCCGACGAAGACGACGATCTGCCCGAAGAGGTGACACTCGACGTCACCGCCTTCCTGCCGCCCGAGCCGGAAGCCCCCTCGGCAACTGAGACGGAAGCCGAAGCCACGCCTTACAAGGTGATCGAGGCTACCACACCCGCTGACGAGACGATATCGGAAGCGGTCGTAGAGGTTGTGGTTGCCCCGGATGCTCCCACCGAGGCTGCTCCGGCTCTCGAAACAGCGCCCGAAGCCGAACCTGAAGCGGCGGCCGATCTGTCGGATACCCCGCAGCCCGTTGGCTTGGTGGAAGAAGTTGGCGTTGAAGAAGTCGGGGCTCCTGGAGCTGCCAACGGCTCCACCGAGGCCGAACAGGTCGACAGCGTCGGCTCCGAGGATGCGCTCGAGGAATTGCCCTCCCGTCCCCGCCGCCGCCAGCGCAGCTACAAGATTCAGGAAGTCATCAAGCGCCGCCAGATCATCCTGGTGCAGGTCGTCAAGGAAGAGCGCGGCAGCAAGGGCGCAGCACTCACCACCTACCTGTCGCTTGCCGGCCGCTACACGGTTCTGATGCCCAACACGGCGCGCGGTGGCGGCATCAGCCGCAAGATCACCAACGCCGTTG
>JAEYYQ010000350.1 GCA_023428365.1 Pseudomonadota bacterium
TGGAGCAGCAGGAAATTCAGCACGACGACGCCGAGCACCACGGGAATCGTCTGCACCAACCTGCGCAGGATGTATTGCAGAAGGGCTGCGCCGCGCATGAAATCCTTGAGCTGATGATCACGAGGACACTATGCAGCCGGTGCGCAAGCACACCGGCTGCCGCGAGGACAGGCGCTATTCCTTGTAAGCCTTCGCGTAGTTGTCGTAGATGCCCAGCGGCGACGTGATCACATCCTTGAACTGCTTGTTCACCAATGTCGGGAATTTCAGTTCGAGCACGTAGATGATCGGCGAGGCTTCCTGCGTCTTCTTGATCAGCTCTTGATAAAGCACATTACGCTTTTCCTTGTCCGGCTCGACTGTCGCCTGATCCATGATCTTGTCGGTTTCGGGCGACGACCAGCGCGTACCATTTACGAACACGGTACCTGGACGAATACGGTCGGAGTGGAAGCTGCGGTGAATACCCAGCACCGGGTCAGCCAGGTTGTAGAGGAAGTTGGACGATATGTTGAAGTCATAGTCGGTGTAGACCCGCTTCAGCCACTTCGCCACATCCTCATACCGCAGCGTCACCTTTACGCCGACCTGGGCAAGCTGCTGCTGCACCGCCTCACCGAACCTCTGCCATTCCTCGCCATAAGGCGTCAGGTCGTGCACCAGTTCGAAGCGAAAACCGTCAGCCTTCTTGGGGAAGCCCGCTTCATCAAGCAACGCGTTCGCCCGCGCGACACGATCCGCAACGTTGTAATCGCGGCCCGCGGTAAACATGCCCGACGGTTCAAAGTTCGAACTCATCACACCCACGGCTGGCTTACCGAAGCCGAACCAGACATTGTCGATCACGAATTGGCGATCAATGGCGTAAGCGAGCGCCTGACGGACCTTCTCATTGTCCAACGGCGGCGTCTTGGTATTTAGGGTCAATTCGACGATCGGCGAGATCATCTCATAGCCCTTGGTCGTCACCTCGACCGTTGGCAGGGCGCCAAGCTTCTTCACATCGTTTTAGGGAATTGCGCCGAATCCTGCGACGTGCGCCTCGCCCTTCTCAAGCGCCGCTGTACGCGTCGAGCTGTCCGAGATGAACCGGATGACCATACGATCGAGATACGGCAGGCCCGTGCGCCAGTAATCCTTGTTCTTGTCGAGACGTACAAACTCGCCCCGGCGCCATTCCACGAACTTGAACGGACCGGTGCCAACTGGATTGTTGGCATTCGGATGGGTTTTGATATCGCCCTCACCGTAGACATGCTTCGGCAGGATCGGGCTTTCATATCCGGAAAACGCCATCAGCATGTAGGGAGCTGGTTGGGCGAGCTTGAAGATCGCCGTCTTCGCATCCGGCGTCTCGACGGCCGTCAGCTCGCGGAATGTTGCAATGCCGCGCGGATGGACTTTCTTCAGAACGTCCATGAACGTGAATGCAATATCCGCCGAGGTGAGCGGCTTGCCGTCATGGAATTTCACATTATCGCGGAGCTTGAACGTGATGGTCTTGCCGTCCGGAGAAACCTCGAAGCTTTCGGCTAGAGAGGGTTGAGGTTTCAGATCAAAACCGTACTCCAGAAGCCCGTCGAAGATCTTTGCAGTCACCTGACCAATAGGACCGGACGTCGAAATGTAGGAGGCAAGGTTTGGAGGCTCTGGCTGCGTGATCTGGACGAGCGTACCGCCCGGCTTCTGCGCTGCTGCTGGAACGATGGTGACTGCAGCCGCTGCAAGCACCCCCAGACTCGATGCCAATAGACGGCGAATGATCTGCATGTCGGATAATTCTCCCACCAGGACCAACGGACTTCTTGGCGGAGCGCAGTGTTACACCGCGTCCCAATTATCTCTTTGGCCGAGATGGTAATCGAACAACGCGTCAGACGACAATGCAGAATATCGAGAAATGGATATACGAAATCCGGGCGCATCGCTCGATGGTTGAGCAAAAGGCGCTCGCGGAACGCGACATCCGTTCAATGAAATCGTTTTACAAATGAAAAACAGCGCATAGTTCGGCAATCGTGGCGCCGAAGAATTCAGCACCGCTGACGTAAAAAACTAACGCGAGAGAACTGCCTACGCCAGCGAACCGCCGTTGATTGCCCTGAGAACGCGCTCCGGCGTCATCGGCATCTCCAGAATGCGCACGCCAAGGGCCCGCGCGACGGCATTGGCAACCGCACCTCCAACCGGCACGATCGGCATTTCCGCGACGCCGCGCACGCCGTAGGGCACATCCGGAACCGGCGTCTCGAGGATCACGCACTCGATTTTCGGCACATCCAAGGACGTTGGAATCCGATAATCGAGCAGGCTTGCATTTCGCAAACGCCCATCCGCGCCGTAGTCGAAGCCTTCGGTCAAGGCCCAGCCGATGCCCTGGGCAACGCTGCCTTGGATCTGCCCTTCGATAGACGTCGGATTGAGCGCCAGCCCGACATCCTGAAATGCGGTGTAGCGCAATACGGTGACTTGCCCGGTCTCCGTGTCGACCTCAGCATCGCAAACGTGCACACCAATCTCCACGCCAAGCGGCAGCTTCGTCGAAACACCACGGCCGATGACGGCGCCCTCGCCCAGCGTCGCGTTCATGAGTTCCTTCAGCGAGATCGTTGCGCCGCCCGGTGTGCGCGTGCGGAACACGCCCGCCGCATAATCGAGATCTTCCGGCTTGCTCTGCAGCTTCTCCGCCGCGCGCTTGCGCAATTGCGTGAGCGCATCTCGCGAGGCTTCAACCATCGCCGCCGTCGTCGTGCGCGCAACGCGGCTGCCTGCTGCAACATCGCTATAGCCCACGGACTTCGTATCGCCGGTCGCGATATGCACGTCGTCGAGGCTAAGACCGAATTCCTCGGCAACCACCTGCGCCATTGTCGTGCGCGTACCGGAAATATCGACCGGCCCCATCGTCACCATTGGACGGCCATCGCCGGATATCGAGATGTGTCCCGCCGAGGTCATCGACGTTCCGCGCCAATAGCCGACGGCCAAACCGCGCCCACGCGGGAAGCGTCCTTGCGGCAAGGGATCAGTCCAGCATGGGTGCTTTCCAACGGCATCCAAGATGTCAGCGTAACCGATACTCGGAAACGGCGTGCCGATCGGCATCAGGCTTCCCGTTACGGAAGCATTGCGCTTGCGGAACTCGACCGGATCGAGATCGAGCTTCCGGCACAGCATATCCATCGCCTGTTCGAAGGCGAAGAAAGACTGTATGCCGCCCGGCGCACGATAGGCTTCGGTACGCGGCTTGTTGGTCGCAACGTCGTAACCTTCGAGCTTCAGATTGGGCGTTTGATACAGCGCTGCCGAGGCCTGCATCTGCAGTGTCGGGCTGCCCCCCGGCAGACCACCGGTATCGCTGTGATAAACCGCTTCGATTGCCGTCAGGCGGCCATCCTTCTCAGCCGCGACGGTGACATCCATCAGCATGCTCGCGGCAGGACCGCTGCCGCCTTGTAGAACCTCGGCTCGGCTGAATTCGATCTTGACCGGCCGGCCGCACTTCTGCGCCAGGCGCAGCGCGACAGCTTCGCCGTGAATGGTGATCTTGCCGCCGAACGCACCGCCGAGCTCAAGCGGTACAACCCGCAGCTTCGATTGCGGCATGCCGAGCATCCGAGAAATCATCAGCTCGGCTGTGAATTGTCCCTGGGTCGAAGCCCAAACGGTGGCAAAGCCCTCCGCATCGACCTCGGCCACTGTCACCTGGGGCTCCAGATAACCCTGATGCGCGGTGTCGATCTTCGCGCTCACCGATGCGACCGCCGACGCCGACGCAATCGCCGCTGCCGTATCACCGCGTCCGATAACCGTGCGCGAATTGACGTTGCTCGGACCACGCGGCGCAGGCTCGACGTTCTTGGTGATGACATGTGCGTGCAGAACCGGTGCATCCGGCGCCATGGCGGCCTCAAGGGTCATCACGGCCGGAAGCGGTTCGTAATCGACTTCGATGAGCTTCAACGCCTCTTCGGCGATGTAGCCGTCGACCGCCGCGACACCCGCAACCGGCTGGCCGACCCAGAACACCTTCTCACGCGCCATGTTAACTTCGGCCACCATCCACATGTCGTAGCCGGTGTCGGAGAACGGAATGCTGGTGCCGATCGGAAGCTGAGGGAAATCGGCCGCCGTAACGACAGCCAGCACGCCCTTCAGCGACAAAGCCTTGCTCGCATCGATGCTGCGGATGCGGGCGTGCGGATGCGGGCTGTGCAGCAGTTTGCCATGCACCAGCCCCGGACGGTCGAGATCGGCAGGATAAACAGCGGTGCCCGTAACGCGCGCCTTGCCATCGACACGCGGCAGACGCTTGCCGACGACTTTCAAAGCTGCAATCGCATCGCGATCGTGGGTGAGTGCCATATCCCTCACGCCCCCCGCGCTTCGGTCGTGGTCAGAGAAGCAATTGCTCCGACGATCTTGTCATAGCCTGTACAGCGGCACAGGTTGCCTGCGATGGCATGTCGGATCTCATGCTCCGTCGGCTGCGGATTTTCGTCGAGCAGCGCCTTTGCCGACATGATGATGCCGGGCGTACAGAAACCGCATTGGGTTCCGCCGTACTCGATCAATGCTTTCTGGATCGGATGCAGCTCCCCGCCGCTGGCGAGCCCCTCGATCGTGACGATGTCATGCCCAGGCGCTTCCTGCGCCAGCATCAGGCACGCGTTCACCGTCTCTCCATCGACGAGCACGGTGCATGTGCCGCAATTGCCGTTGCTGCAGCCTTCCTTCGTGCCTTTGAGGCCGATGCGGTCGCGCAGCAGATCGAGCAGCGTATCGCGGCTGTCAGCCAGCACCGCGTGCTCCTCGCCATTGACGGTGCAATTGATGAGCATCTTCATGGCGTCTCGACCTCCAGGCCAAGCGCACGGCAACACACGCCCAGCGCACGCACCGTGAGAGTTGTGACCAACGACCGGCGATAATCCGCCGATCCGCGTGTATCGGAAATCGGACGCGCGTCCTCGGCGGCCCGGCGACCTGCCTCTTTCAGAACGTCCAGAGAAGGCGTCTGGCCGATCAGGCTCTGTTCTGCGGACGAAGCCTTGATCGGTGTCGGCCCAACCGAGGCCAGATAAATCTGGGCCTCCGTGATCCGTTGATCTTCGCCAAGCCGAATCCACGTCCCCGCACCCGCGATTGCGATGTCCATCTCGCGGCGCGGCGTGAATCGCAAATAATGCGCAGCCGATCTCGGCGCCGGTGCAGGAAGGTTGATCGAGGTGAGGATTTCACCCTGAGCCAGGGTCGTCCGCCCCGGCCCCTGGAACAGATCCTCCATGGCGATCTCACGCCGTCCCACCGGCCCCGCGATAATGGCGCGCGCGCGATAGCACAGCACCGCGGGAATGGCGTCGGCGGACGGAGCCGCATTACAGATGTTGCCACCAAGACTGGCGCGGTTCTGAACCTGCAGGCTGCCGATCAGCCGCACCGACGAGGCGATCGCCGGATAATCCTTGCGCACCCGCGGATGCTTCGCGATCGATGCCGCCGATGCCGCCGCGCCGATGGAAAGACCACCGTCCGGCAGATCGGTGATGCCCGTCAAAGCCGCAATCCGTTTCAGATCGACGACGCGATCAACAGACCGCCGTCCCTCGCGCATCTGCGGAACCAGGTCAGTCCCGCCGGCCAGGGCACGCGCTCCGACAGAATTCATCAGCACGACGGCGTCTTCCACCGTCATAGGCTGCTCAAAACCAAATTCCCGCAATGCTCAGCTCCGGACCATCTGCTTGCTTGGATTCGTTCCAAGTAATCGTATGCAATGCGAGATGTCCATGCCTGTGCGTTTCGCCGCACCTCGTGACTAGGGTTCAGCACAGTGGCGTCTCGGAACGCAATCGCATGGATGCCGGTTTCCTGTTACGACACAGGAGCGGATTCATGCATATCAGCCATGCTCTCGCACGACTCAGTCTCATGCTGCTGGCCGGCAGTGCTCTTGCTCAAGCCGATCGTAAGGAGATCGGCACGCTCACGTGTACATGATCGCGACACCACCTGATACGGTGCGGCCGATGCAATGCAGTTTCGAGCCAATCGCGAAAGGATCTGCCGTCAGCTTCACAGGCAAAATCCATAAGTTCGTCACAGATGGACTCCCGCCGGGTCGGCAGGTTCTCGTATGGTCGGTTTTGTCCTCGAACGCAAAGCTCGCGGGCGAAGCCGTGGAAGGGCAATACACGAACGAAGGACAGACTCCCATTCCAAATGTCGGTCAGATGCTCGTCGGCGGCGCCCAGGGACAAGTCGCGCTGCAACCGCACACACAGGATGCGGAAGTCGGAGTGAGTTCGGTCAAGACCGTTGTTGAGCTCGAGCTGGCCCCCATAAAGACGTGACGCGGCCTCAGATCAGGCCACGCGACCGACATTGGACGGCGGCTGCGCGGCAGTATCGGCGTCCGTTCGGGTTCTGCTCAAGAACCGCTGGCGTAGATCCACGGTCTGTTCACGGCCAATGCTGGCACGGTGACGTTCGAGCCACTTCTGAGCTTCAAGCCGGCCCGCCCCGTGCAGATACTTCAACAGTCCTTTATCGGGCTTGATCTTGGTTTCAGCACTGAGGCTAGCGGTATACTTCCCCGCCTCGATCAAATGAAACCGATGCCGCTTCAGGCGCTCGATCGGCCCGGAAGTCCGCTGCAGCCAGCCGGACTTTACCTCTTTGGCGCCCACGATGACTTCGACGTCGCGAAGCAGCGGCTGGTTGAACGTGATCGAATTGACGCGATCCGCAATTTCGCTGGCCCCGCGTGGCGTACCGGAATGCTTCAGCGGGTTGAGCAGAACGATCAGAGTATCCTCGACGGGGCTCTCATGCACCAATGTGAGCAGATCGGGATTGGCCGAAAATCCACCGTCCCAGAACGCACGATCTCCAATCACCACGGCATGATGCAGTGTCGGCAGACAGGCCGAGGCCAGCACGGATTCAATCGTGATCTCAGAGCGACGAAACAGATGCGCGCGTCCGTTTGAGATGTCAGTCGCGGCGATCAACAGTTCAACGGGAGACGACTTGCGGATCAACTCGAAATCGATGTGCGCTTCCAGCAGCCGCCGCAGAGGATCGAAACCCAGCGGATTGAAGTCGTAGGGCGATAACAGTGACGTCGCGCGCGCCAACCCGATCAGAAATGGATTGAATCGCAACAGATCCGGCACGCCCGCCGTTTCGACCGCTTCCCACACGGCGCGCAGCTTTGCTTGCGCCTCGCTCGCGCCACCTGCCGCAAGGCCACACGCAAGCGCCGCCGCATTCACCGCACCCGCACTGGTAGCACTGAGCCAGCTGAAGCCGATCTCCTTATCTTCCAACAAGGCGTCGAGCACGCCCCATGTGAAAGCGCCATGCACACCGCCGCCCTGCAGCGCGAGATTGATCCGCCTGTTATTGCTCACCCGCATGCTCCTTGTGCCCGCCGCTGGATCACGCCGGCGGAACATGCAGTTCGGAGGAGCTGATCACAAGGGGCATTCCGTCGATGTGAACCAGCCGCGCCCTTATGCCATAGACGGAAGCGAGCAATTCCGAGGTCAGCACCGTAGCAGGTGTGCCATCCGCCAGAACGCGTCCCTGTTTCAGCACGACGATCCGGTCACAGAAGCGCGCGGCGTGTGACAAATCATGCAACGCAATGACGACAGCCTTGTCCTCGCCAGTCATAGCGCGAAGCTTGTCGAACAGCGCCAACTGATGCGCGGGATCGAGCCCCGCCGTCGGCTCATCGGCCAGCAGGATTTCTGCCTCCTGCGCCAGCGCCCTCGCGAGCAACACGCGGGCAAGTTCACCACCCGACAACTCGGTGGCGGGTCGCTCTGCAAGGCCCACAAGATCCAAAGCTGCGATTGCGGACTGCACGGCTGTCTTATCGCGCGCGCCCAATGCGCCAGGACGGCTGCCATAGGGAATTCGACCGAGTCCCACGATTGTGTCGACCGTCAGTGGCCAATGGACGGTGCGATCTTGCGGCAGATAGGCAATTGCGCGAGCGAGTTGGGCGCGTGGTAAACCAGCCAATGACCGGCCATCGACCCTTACCGATCCAGAATTCGGCGTGATCAGCCCCGCAAGCGAGCGCAGCAGAGTGGATTTGCCAGCGCCGTTCGGCCCGATCACCGCCACCATCTCACCCGCTGATACGGAGAGACTGACCCCGTCAAGTACAGGCCGAGTACCGAGCGTTACGCTGACGCGATCCGCACCCAACCTCATGGCAACAACCCCCGGCGCGATTTCACCACCAGCCAGAGGAAGAATGGCGCACCGATAATCGCCGTCGCGACGCCAAGCCGAATATCGACCTGTGTCGGCAGCAGTCGGAGGATCACATCAGCGGCCAGCACCAACGCCGCGCCACCCAGCGCGCTCGCTGCCAGCAATCGCCCCGGCAAATGCCCGACGAACGGCCTCAACAGATGCGGCACGATGAGACCGACGAAACCAATCGCACCGGTGACGGACGTCGCAGCTCCAACCGACAGGGCCGTCCCCGCGATAATCAATATCCGCAAACGGATGAGGTCCGTGCCGAGATTGACTGCCGCTTCTTCCCCTAGCGTCAGTGCGTCGAGATCGCGCGCCGTCCAGCTCAGCACGCCGAGGCCAAGCAAAATGAATGGAGCCGCGAGCCACACATGCACCAAGCTGCGATCGCTCAGTGAACCCAACATCCAGAAGACGATTTCGACCGACGCGAACGGATTGGGCGACAGGTTCACCGCAAGTGCCGTCAAGGCACCCGCCACGCTGGAGACTGCCACACCGGCCAGAATGAGGGTAATCGGTCCGGTCTGCGCGCCCGCCAATCCCATGACGGCCAGGGCAGCAACAGCGCCGCCCGCGAGACCACCGAGCGGCAATGCCAGCGCGAACAGCCCGGCCAGGCCGCTGTGAATGGCGACGACAGCTCCGAATGCCGCGCCACCGGTGATGCCGATCAAACCCGGCTCAGCCAGCGGATTGCGTAGATATCCCTGGAGCGCGGCTCCCGACATCCCCAGCGCCGCGCCGACCAGCGCACCGAGCACAGCGCGCGGCACGCGAATTTCCCAGAGAATGACGTTGAGAGCTTCACCGCCGACAGCCAAACCAAACCCGTATGGACCCGTCAGCAGCGAGCCCAGAAACGCGACGGCCGCGCTAAGTCCGATCCAGAGCAACGCCCCCTGAATGCCGATCGAGTTATGTGGGGTGTCTGGCTTCACGGCCGACCCTTTTGGGTGAGGTCCGTCCGCGCGCGCGCAAGAATGGCTACGGCATCGGCGAGGTAGGGAGTACCGCACAGCCATAGCGGCATCGGCAGATCGACATGCGGTCGCTTTGAGAGCACGTAAGCTAGCGCCGGATGCCGCAAGTTATCAGCCACCGGCGTGCGATAGGTGGTGGCGTGCTGACCGAGCGCGATCAGATCCGGCGGATTCGTCACGAGCGTTTCCAATGAGACGCGACCAGCCGCGCCTTCACCGAGCCGATCGCCGGCATTGCGGAATCCCGCAGCTTCCACGGCCGCAGCCGCCAGACTGCCTGATTGCGAGACGAGGCTGTTGGCCTGATAGACCGCGACTTCCGGGCGCTCCGTTCCCGTCGCAGTAGTCGCTGCGTTCGCGAGCCGCCGATCGAAATCAGCGATCATCTCTGCGCCGCGCTGCGGCTCGCCGACCGCGTCGGCAACGGCGCGAACCGTCGTGCGGACACCGTCGATATCGAACGCCATAGGGATCACTTCGACGCGACGTCCCAGCCGGCGCAGCAAATCAACAGTGGCAGGCGTCGTATAATCGCCCGCCAGCACCAGATCGGGGTCGAGCGCCAGAACTTCTTCCGCAGACCCGCGCACCAATCGAATGCCATCGATCCGGTCGATTATGGGCGACACATCGCGGTCGCCCGAGACCCAGCTCAACGCCTGGATGCGCTCTCGCGGCACCAGATCGAGCACGATCGGATCAAGACACAGGTTCAGAGAAACGATGCGGCGCGGCGGCTCAGCCGCGGCAGGCACGGCTGGTGCCAGCGCCGCGACCCAAGCCGCGACCAGCCCCACCAGCCATGCCTTGCGCATTCAGTTTCCTCACTTCATCGCCAAACCGGCACCCGGCCGGTCGGCGTCGAACGTCCAGCGCAGACCCGCATAAACGGCAGCGCCAGCGGTGTTGAAGCCGTAAACCTCTTCATATTTCTCGTCGAAGAGATTTTCGACGCGGCCATAGACCTCCAAACCGGGATTGATCTTATAGGATGCCGCAGCCGAAACGAGCCAGTAGTCGTCGAGCGTCACCCGGCCAACGGGGAAAAAGATCGGTGCACCAAGCACTTGGTTGTCGGATTCGCCGTTGTAAATCACGGCGAGATGCACGTTCCCGCGCCCGTCATGGAAGCCGTAGTTCAAGTCAGCGCGCGCCGCATGAGGCGGCCTCCGGAACTCGCGGTTGCCACTGCTATCTTCGGCATCGAGGTAGGTGTAGGACAGCCCCAAAGTCAGGTTCTGCATAAGTGCGAAGCGGCCGGAAATCTCGACGCCGTCCCGCGTCGACGTCCCAGGCAGGTTGACGGGGAACGTGCACCCGAATGGAGAGGTCGGGCACGGCACGAACGTGCTGTCGCCGTCGATCTGGTTCTTCAACCGGGTTGAGAAGTAGGTGACATCGACGATCGCCCGCCCTTTCAGCATCGTGAATTCGACGCCCGCATCCCAACCCTTCGATTCTTCCGGCTTCAAATCGGGATTGGGAACGAAGAACGGCGTGAAGCCGTACTGCTCGAACATGGTCGGCAGCTTGACACCCGTACCTGCACTGGCGTGCGGGCGGATACCCCACTCGCGGATGGGAACCGAGATTCCCGTGCGCCATGTGGTGAAGTCTTCGAATGAGCTGTTGTCATCATGGCGAACGCCGGCTGACAGGAAGACGCGGTTGAAGATGTCGCCACGCCATTCCGCTGCGAATCCGGTCTGTTCACGCGACGCATCGACGAAGCCGGACATTGTCTCGTTCTCGATCGACTCCCGGCTGCGATCCACCAATCCGGTTATCGCGTGATTGAAGTTGGAGCCGGTATTGAACCGATACGTCGCCTGGTATGAAAACTTGTAGGCTTCATCCGTCGTGTAAACGGGAGACGGCGGACCGAATCCGAAACCAAAGTCCGCGATCATCACGTCGTCGCGATCCGTGATGTTGCCGGTCGCCTTGAACTGGTGTGTCAGGGCGCCGTCCAGCATGTCCCAGCGCAAATCCGCACCCATCAGCAATACGGTCGAGGAATAGCGCGAGAAGCTGTCGCTCGAAATGATCCAGCCGTCGCGGCTGTTGAGACCAGTCTCGTCGTCGCGATCGAGAGATTTGTCCGAACGCCGGATGTTCAGATCCAACCGGATATCCTCGGTCAGCATCGCACCGATCTTCGCAGAGATGTTGTTCAGGCGATAACCGTCCTTCTCACCCAGCGGCCCGTCCGGCGAAATGTTGTAGCCATCGCTGCGCTGGCCCTGGACGGTCAAAGCACCCCAAATTCTGTCGGTCCCGCCAGAAACGCTTGCGGCCCCTTCTTTCGTGTTGAACGAGCCGCCTTCGACCCGAACCGTCGCACGCATCGGCCCTTTTCGCGCTCTCGTAATCACGTTGACCACGCCGCCAACGGCATTTGATCCGTATAGAGCGCTTTGCGGGCCGCGGATCACCTCGATCCGCTCGATATCCTCCGTCATCAGATCGGAGAAGTCGAACGCACCATCGCTGCCAGCGTTGGCCTCAATGCCGTCGATCAGCACCAGCGTGTGGTTGGCCTCACCGCCGCGGATGCGAACTTGCGTCAGTCCCGCGGACGTTCCCGTCTGATTAACAGAGACACCCGGCAGGCTCCGCAGCGCATCGGCGGCATGACGAATCTGCTGGCTTTCGAGTTGCTGCCGCGTGACGACAGTTACCGACGTTCCAAGCTGCTCCATCGGGATGCCTTCGCCGCCGTTTCCATCGGCCACGAAGTCGTCGACCGACTCTGGAGTTACGGTAGGCACTGCCGTTGCGCTCGTCGGCTGCGTCGGAGCGCGCCGGACACGCGGCGGCGGCGTTTCAAGCGTCGCGCCCTGCACGACGATGCCCGGCAGCTCCATCGGTACCGCAGGCGCCTGCGCAACGGCTGGCGACACGGCACATAGCCCAATCGGCAGGCTCAGATAAAGGCACGCAGTTTTGTGACGTAGAATCGAAAACCGGCTGATCGCCCGGTAAAATGGCATGGTTGCTCCCCACAACGACTGAGCGCGGGAAGCAACGCAGCAGCAACGGGCGAGCAAACAGAATCGAGAACACCAGCGCGCACAAACCCATCACAGCCAGAAGGCTGCGGGAGCGTGCTCAGCGATGTGATCCAGCCAGCAAAATACCCATCCCTGACGTGTCCCCCCACGGTTTCACATCAGTCGCCGCTACGGCTTATCCGTTCCAGCGCGCGCCCCGCACGATGGATG
>JAEYYQ010000444.1 GCA_023428365.1 Pseudomonadota bacterium
ACTCTTAATCAGCGGGTCCAAGGTTCGAGTCCTTGTACACCCACCATATAAATCAACGGAATGGTACGCTTTTGGACTTTACCTCATTTAGAGGGGTAGCGACTGTTGGCCGGTCGTGATCTTGGTATTGATACGCGTCGGCATGCGGAACTCGCGCTTGCCTTCTAGTATATCGCGAACCGAAAGCAGTTGAAGGCGGGGGTACTGGACATCGCCATAAATGTACATTCCCGCGTCGGCTGCCTCCGCCCGCATGGCCTTGGTTGGCTCATTGAGCGATAGAAAGCCACCCATCGCCACGCCCTCGCGCTCAATGACACCACGAAGATCGCGGATATCTGTTGGTCGCAATTTTCCGCCCTTCACGGACAAGATCATCTCGCCCAAAGCGCCTTGCGTCTCGAAATAGAGGCGGCCGTCAATGCCCCGATCGGCAACCTTCTTTTGCATAGGGAAGCCACCGACGCGCTCTACAATCCAATGTTGAAATTGGAATGGATCACGCCGGAACAATTCTTCAGCCTGTTCGACACTGACTGGTATGCCGTCCACCTCAAAATGAGTGCCTTCTACCAAGCGGTACCGCTCTGCTAGCACCTCACGGATTAGCTTAATTGCGAGAATCGCTATGTCGCATCCTATCCAGGTCCGCTCCAATTTCGTCGCCGCATAGATCGTGGTGCCGCAGCCACAGAACGGATCGAACACGACATCGCCGGGATCGGATGATGCCGCGATGATGCGTTCCAGAAGTGCAATCGGTTTTTGTGTGGGATAGCCTAATGACTCTCCACCCTGAACGGGCGGTATATCAGTCCACACGTTCGTGACGATGTTGCCCTTCTGCTCGTTTAGGAATCGCTTGAGCGCGAGGCGACGGTTTGTGTCCGGCGTCCCGTCTTTGTGCACGGGGAAGTAAATCCGGCCCTCACGATCCAGCCGCGCCATTGTCTCCGGGCTATAGCGCCATCCGGTCGCGGGGGGCTCATAGCCCTTGTAAATGTGCCACCCATTTGGCTTGCCCGTTACCTTGTTGATTGCGGCCATGCCGCCGCCCTTCGGCGCCGACATATCGCCTAAACGGTAACGCCCACGCCCGTCACCGTCATCGAAGCGGTAGAACTTGTCCACGTACTCAGGGTTATGATCTGTGTGCTGCACATTGAACTTGGCTGCCTTGCTCGCCGTGTAGAACAAGATCACATCCGATACCGAAGCGAACTTACTCTTGGCGTCGCTATGGGCGCTCTGTCGCTTCCAGACGATTTCATTCCGAAAGTTTTCATGCCCAAAAATACCGTCCATCATGACCTTGATGTAGTGGCTGGCAGTTGGGTCACAGTGCAGATATATCGATCCGGTCGAGCGCAAGATGCTTTTCATATATAATAGGCGCTGGACCATGTAGATCAGATAAGCCAGCAATTCCGGCTGGGTGTTGCGAAGCGCTTGCATCCATATGCGCCAGAAATCAACATAGTAGTCATCGACGCCGTGCTCGCGCATAAGCACCGGCATCGTTCGCGCGATTTCAAGTTTCGCCGCGTCCAACTCCCACGTGTCGAAAAAGGCTTCAGCCTGCTCGGGTACCGGCTTGCCTGTCATATTCTTGTAGAGAAGGTTGTAATTGGCGTCGGATTTGAATGGCGGGTCCAGGTAGATCAGGTCCACCGAGTGCAATTTCATGCCCTGCATGATTGTGAGATTGTCACCATACCAAAGCTTGTTCATGCCGTCGCCCCCACAAAGAGCCGAAGGCTATCGGCGAAAGCAGTTGCAGAGCCTCGACGGTTGTACTTGTAGCAGGTCTCCGCGATATAGAGCGGCATGTACTTGCGGCTGTAGTGGTGGTGCGAGCCGTACCATGCGCGCTTGATGAGCGCCCAAAAACTCTCGATTGTATTCGTGTGAACGTGGCCGTCCGCATAGGCTTCTGCGTGAGTGATTACCGAGTGCAGCATCGTTTCGCTGACGCGGTTGTAGCCGCTGTATTCATCAGTGATCAGAAGCGTGCCAGCGCGGTCCACATGGCGCGCCAGAAACTTGCCGATACCCTTCTGCGAAAGGTCGCTGGGATTGGCGACACGCGCCACGACACGCCCGCGGCGCTCTACAGCTCCTATTACCGGAACCTTTGATGTGCCGCGTCCGCGCTTATTCGGCTTGTCGCCGTCGCGCCTGTTACCCCTGCGAGGCTTGCCGCCGACATACGTCTCATCAGCCTCGACAATGCCGTACAGAAGGCGCTCTTGCTCGGGATCGGCCGCCATGGCCGTGCGGACGCGCTGCATCATGCTCCATACAGTCGCGCGGCGCTTTCCCAGATCGCGGGCGATCTGGTAGGCACTAGCAGACTTCTTTGCGTTCAACATGAGCGCCAGAAGAAGAAACCAGTCACGAAGCGGAACATGGGTACCGTGAAAGAGTGTGCCGATGGTCACCGAAAAGGCGCGGCCGCAATCGCGACACTGCCAACGCGACATAGCACGGTCGCCGCTCGCATGACGCCCGCAATCGACGCTACCGCAGTAAGGGCAGTGGGGCTCACCGTTCCATCGGACATCTTCAAGATACTCGATAGCCTGCTCTTGCGTCTGAAAGGACTGGAAAACTTCAATGATGTTCATGGCGCGTCCCCCTATGCGCCTAACCTACTCTGTCGTCTGACTTATGTAAAGTCCAAAAGCGTACCATTCCGTAAATCAATAAGTTAGCAGTCTCGTGACGGAGCCATCCGACTTCATGGGCGGAAGATGTGCTCTCCGCTTCCTGGGTCCTCACACTCTCTCAATCAATGCTGCGATGCCCTGGCCGACGCCGATGCACATGGTTGCGATCGCGCGCTTGGCTCCACGGACTTCAAGCGCATTGACCGCTGTCAGCGCGAGGCGAGCGCCTGACATGCCCAACGGATGACCGAGGGCAATCGCGCCACCGTTCGGATTGACGTGCTCGGCGTCGTCCGGGAGACCAAGTCGCCGTGTCACCGCAAGTGCCTGGCTGGCAAAGGCTTCGTTCAGCTCGATGACATCGATGTCACGCAGCGTCAGACCAGTCATGGCCAGCAGCTTCTCGGTCGCAGGCGCGGGACCGATACCCATGATGCGCGGCTCGACGCCGGCGGTGGCCATGGCAACGACGCGTGCACGCGGTGTCAGGTTATGACGCCGCGCACCAGCCTCGGTTGCCAACAGCAGCGCCGCTGAACCATCGTTGACACCGGAGGCGTTGCCGGCCGTGACGGTGCCGCCCGTCTTGCGGAACGGCGTCTTCAACGCAGCCAGTGCCTCAAGTGTCGTTTCGGGGCGCGGGTGTTCGTCGTGCTCGACGACCGTATCGCCTTTGCGGCCCTTGATCGTGACCGGCGAGATTTCACGTGCGAAGAAGCCAGCCTTGCGCGCCGCGCCGGTGCGCTGCTGCGAACGCCAGGCAAATGCATCCTGGTCGGCGCGCGCAATGCTGAACTGTTCGGCGACGTTCTCGCCGGTTTCCGGCATCGAATCGACGCCGTAGGCTGCCTTCATCGCCGGGTTGACGAAGCGCCAGCCGATCGTGGTGTCGTAGATGTCCGCGATCCGCGAGAAGGCTTCGCTGGCTTTGCCCATCACGAACGGTGCGCGCGTCATGCTTTCCACGCCGCCGGCGAGCACCAGCTCACCTTCACCCGCCTTGAGGAGGCGCGCGGCGGTGCCGACGGCATCGAGACCCGAGCCGCACAGGCGATTGATGGTGCCGCCCGGAATGCTTGCGGGGTAACCGGCAAGCAGCAGCGCCATGCGCGCGACGTTGCGATTGTCCTCGCCAGCCTGATTGGCGCATCCCAAATAGCAGTCATCGACAGCGTCCCAATCGACGCCCGGATTACGTTCCTTGAGAACGCGCAACGGATGCGCGGCAAGGTCATCCGCTCGGACATCCTTCAGGGCACCGCCATAGCGGCCGATCGGCGTGCGGGTGAAGTCGCAGATGAACGCGTCAGGCATGTTTTGTCTCCGCAAGCCGCAAAGGAGCGCCGGTCTTTTGCTGCAAGGTTTCGAGCGTCAGACCCTGCACCATGTCGCGAACAACGAACCCTTGGGGCGTGACATCGATGACCGCGAGATTGGTATAGATGCGTGTGACGACTCCCAACGCCGTCAGCGGATAGGAGCAGCGCTGAACGAGCTTGGGTGCACCTTCCTTGGTCGTGTGCTCGGTAATCACCCAGATCTGCTTTGCGCCGACGGCAAGGTCCATGGCGCCGCCCACCGCCGGCGCTGCATCGGCTGCGGATGTTGCCCAATTGGCGAGATCGCCATTCTCGGCAACCTCAAAAGCTCCAAGCACACAGAGGTCGATGTGGCCGCCGCGGATCATCGAAAAGCTATCGGCATGGTGGAAGAACGAGCCGCCATCGACGAGCGATACCTGTTGCTTGCCGGCATTGATCAGCCAGGGGTCGCCATTCTCAGGACTTGGCGCCGCGCCCATGCCAAGAATGCCGTTTTCCGAATGCAGAATGACTTCGCGGCCCGCCGGGATGTAATCGGCGACGAGCGTCGGAATGCCGATCCCGAGATTGACGTACCAGCCTTCGGGAATGTCTTGCGCCACGCGGGCGGCCATCTGGGTTCGCGACATCGGTACGAGATCGGTCATGGTGGCGCTCCTCAGGACTTGGGGTTGCCGTAGGGCACGTGCACGACGCGATTGACGA
>JAEYYQ010000449.1 GCA_023428365.1 Pseudomonadota bacterium
ACGTAATCGATCCCCAGATCATCCTGCATGATGCCCAGCAGCTGATTGGCGATCTTGGCGTTGGTATCGAACCGCAACGCATAGGAGCCGGTCAGATAGTCTTTGGAGTTCTGCAACTCCTCCGCTGTCGGCCCGTCCGTTGCCATACGCTGCAGCTCGGCCTTGATGACATCGAGCGACTGTCCGATTTCTTCGTTCTTGGTCGCCACGCCGCCGGCGAAGATCGAGGTGTGTTGATAGGGCTGAAGGTAGCTGTAGACAGAGTACGCGAGACCGCGCTTTTCGCGCACCTCTTCCATCAGCCGCGAAGAGAAGCCGCCGCCACCAAGAATGTGGTTCATGACGAAGGCGGGGATGAAGTCAGCATCCTTGCGCGCGACACCGCCCAGGCCGAATACGGCAACCGACTGCGGCACCGGCATTTCAACGACGTCGAGAATGCCGCCCGTCTTCGGGGCCACTGTCGGCACTGGCGTGAGATCAGCCTTCGCTGGCAGATCGCCAAACACCTGATCGAGAAGCTTGCCGAAGGTTTCGGCATCAATGTCGCCGACCGCGACCACTTTCAGCGTGTCCTTCGCGAACACCCGCTTGCGGTACTTCTCCAGATCATCGCGCGTGATCTTCGCGATGCTTTGTTCCGTTCCATTCGTCGGACGGCCGTAGGGGTGGTTGGGGAATGCCGTCGCAAACCAATCCCGAGCCGCGACACGATCTGGGTCTTTCGCGGCAAAGGCCAGACTGGCGAGTAACTGACCGCGGATGCGCTCGACGGCATCGGTGTCGAAGCGCGGCTTGTTGATGGCCAGCCGCAGCAGTTCAGCGGCCGCGTCGCGGTTCATGGTGAGGGTTTCGAAGCTGCCATAGAACGCGTCACGGCTGTCGTCGAAGCTCATGCGCATCGCGATTTCTTCCGTACGCTCCTGGAATTGGAGCGCGGTCAGATCGCCAGCGCCTTCATCCATCATCGCAGTCAGGAAGTTCGCGACACCCTCGCTCCCGTTCGGATCCTGGGAATTGCCGCCTTCGAAAGCGAAGCGCATCGCCATCAGCGGCACGCTATTTTCCTGAACGAGCCACGCCTCGATTCCACCGGGGCTTTTTACGGATTGGATTTTCATTGCGTGTGCCGATGTCGTGAGGGTTGCGCCGAAGGCAAGCAGAAACAACGCGATAAAGCCCGCGCGCGCTGCAAGGGCAACTCGAATTGGAGCGGAGCGCCCCTGCGATACGCTGACAGCCATGGGTCTACTCATCCTTACGAACTTAAGAGCGGCCGGACGGAGATGCGGCGGTTGCTTTGGAATCGGCGTCTGCTGTGACCGGCAGCAAAGTTCCGGTCACCGAGCGGCGCGCATCGAGATAGCGACCCGCGACTTTCTTCACATCGTCGAGCGTCACGGCGGCGATCTTCTCCGGCCATGCGTCGATCTCGGCGACGGTGCGGCCAACGACAAGACCCCAGCCGTAGCGCCGGGCGAGCGTGGCCTGGTTATCGCTCTCGTAAATGTGTTCAGCGAGGTAGGCCTTTTTGGCGCGCTCAAGCTCGGCTTCGGTCACGCCAGTCTTGATGACCTCCGCCAGAACAGCGTCCATGCCTTTTTCCACGGCATCGAGCGATGAGCTGTCGGTGGGAACCGCGTAGATCGCGATCTTGCCGAAGTCCATGCTGGAGCCACCGTACCAACCACCGGCGCTGGACGCGATTTTGTCTTCGGCGACCAGCTTTTGATAGAGACGGCTGGTGGCGCCGGAGCCAACGATTTTCAGAAGTAGATCAAGGGCCTCGGCCTCGCCCGGCTGCGCGGTGACATAGCTGGGCGTCACGTAATAGCGCTGAACGGATGGCTTGCCGGCGCGCGGATCTTTGACCTTCACCCGGCGCGACGCGCGTTGCTCCGGGTCCATCGGCCGACGGCGTGCATCGATCTTGGGGTTCGCAGGGAGCTTGCCGTAGCTGGCCTCGGCAAGCCGCTTGACTTCGTCTGCCGTCACATCACCCGATACGACCAGGATGGCGTTGTTCGGCGCATAGTGCAGCTTGTAGAAATTCAGCGCATCGTCGCGCGAGAGCTGCGCGATCTCGTGCTCCCAGCCGATCACCGGAATGCCGTACGGGTGCGAATAGTAGAGCACCGCATTCATCTGCTCATCGAGGATGGCCTGCGGATTGTTCTCAACACGCGAGCGGCGCTCTTCCAGGATCACGTCACGCTCCGTCAGAACCTCGCGTTCGGTGAGCTGGAGATTGACCATGCGGTCGGCCTCCATGCCCATCACCTGCTCCAGCCGCTCCTTGGCGATGCGCTGGAAGTAGGCGGTTGCGTCCTGGCTGGTGAAGGCATTGTCCTGCCCGCCGAGCCGAGAAACGATCTTGGAGAACTCGCCGGACGCGATCTTCTCGGTCGACTTGAACATCAAGTGTTCGAGGAAGTGGGCGATGCCCGATTCACCTCGCGCCTCGTCTGCCGCTCCGACGCGATACCACACCATGTGCGTCACGACGGGAGCACGGTGATCGGGAATGACAACCACTTGCATGCCGTTATCGAGCTTGAATTCCGAGACCTGCCGATTGCCTTCTGCAAGGGCGGTGGGAAGTTCTGCGAGTGCGAGCATCATGATGAAGGCCAAAAGGGTGAAAACACTAAGCTGAACGCGGGTGAGCATACGTCAATCCTCTTACGCCGGCGCAGACACCGGTTCGGAACTTTGAGGCCGTGGATGCAAGGCGCCAAGTTACAACTTGGCAAGGATCGAGGACCGTTGCCGAAAGTGGATGTCGGGATCAGGACCAGCGTTGTCAAATGGCACAGCGCGCGATTGGTCTCCGAAGGCTTAATTGCGCAAACCAGAGTCCGGTATCGCTTGGATGCCGGACGCTTGCATCGGATGAAAGGCCGCTAAATCACCGCGGCTCAACTGGACGCACGGTAGACGAGGCGAGAGGAATTACTGCCGCGTCGTGATGTCTTTGCCGGTGATATTACGCAGAATTGAAGGGTTACACATACCGCGTGGCCCCTTGATCTGCGGGTTGTCCTGGCCTGCGGCCTGCGCCTTCCACAACGCTTCGCGGCAGAACGCCTCATGCTGGCGATCGACCGCGCCGACGTCGGCAACCTTGCGCTGATCCGGGTCGTCTGGCCAAGCTTCGACAGCCGGAGGCGCTGCTGCGACTGCGCCCTCTTCGCCTGGTTGAGGCAGGCGGTCCACGTGCGGCGGAACAACGATACCCGGCCGTGCTGCGACCTCAGGTTCCTTCGCCTTTGCGCCCGTGCCCGACAGGCCCATGACGTCAAAAACGGCGCCGTTAAGTTCAACTCCGTCGAACCCGCAGCCCGACACGATCGAGGCAACCGCTACCGCACCGGCGGTGAACGCTGCTCGCAGTCGTCGACTGGTGTTTCTCATCGATAGTCTCTCCGGTGGCTGTTCACGCGGACAGAATTCGTCCCCCACGCAAACGCTTACGGCTGGTTTGAGGCACCATTACGACTCGGCCAGAACAAGTCATACAGGAGGCCGATCACCCCGGCAACGATCGCAATATCTGCGATGTTGAAGACGTACCAGGAGTAGCCATAGGCACTCAGTAGAAAGAAGTCGGCCACTCCGCCGAGGTAGACGCGATCGATCGCGTTGCCGACAGCCCCGCCGATGATGAAGCCGATACTTATGGCCATCACGGAGTTCATTTCTCCGCGGGCCAACCATATGGCCATCCCGAGGGCCGCGATGATCGCGAAGCCTGCCAGCTCGACCTGGCCGATGTTGCCCGCGCCCAGCCCGTAGCTGATGCCGGTATTCTTCACATAGATGAGATCGAGGAACGGCAGGACTGTGACCCGGCCTTTGTCCTGGATGCGGTAGATTTCCAGCATCCACCACTTGTGGGCCTGGTCGACAATAACGGTGGCTGCGGCAACCGAAAGGCCGAGTGGGGAGAAGGCCCCCCACACCCAGCTTGGTTTTGCGGCAGGCGGCATCG
>JAEYYQ010000489.1 GCA_023428365.1 Pseudomonadota bacterium
GATCTATGACGTCGATGCGCAGGTCGGCGGCAAGATCGCGCAACTCGGCAGTCGCCTCATCGGCAGTGTCGCCAAGAAGAATGCCGACGAATTCTTTGCCAATTTTGCGAAAGCCGTATCCTAAATCAGCTCTGGCCTGCGTATTATCCCGCCTTCATCTGATCTTGAAAACACCTCAATCCGGTAGCCAATCTCGGCCGTCTCTCCGGATGAAGGTTTTTCCAATGTCAGATCTGCCTGGAGCACGCAGTTCCAAGATAGACTTGGGCTCAGTGCAACGTCGGCGGCGCGCTGTGCTGCTGTCCTTCGGCTTTGTGATTCTCTGCTTTGCCGCGTTCACCGCGACGCCGATGCCGTACGGCACGGAAGGCGCGCTGCACGAGAGCATCGAAAGCATCGGGCAGATTCTGCTGCTCGTCGCAGTTGCCGGCCGGACGTGGTGCTCCCTCTATATTGGAGGACGCAAGAAGACCGAAATCGTCGAGACCGGACCTTATTCGGTATGTCGCAATCCGCTCTACGTGTTCTCGATTCTTGGTGGGTTCGGTGTCGGTGCGCAATTGGGCAGCCTGACAGCATCTGCCCTGCTCGGTATTTTCACGATTTGCGTATTCGTGATGGTGGTTCGCAAGGAAGAACAGTTTCTCGAAGCGAAGTTTGGCGCGATGTATCGTGCTTATACGCAACGCGTCCCAGCGTTCATTCCCAACTTCCGTCTCTGGCGCAATGTCGAGACGATGGAGATCAACCCGAGGCTTGTGGTGCGCACATTCTTTGAAGCGTCACTGCTGCTGGCTGCAATTCCGATTGCTGAGGGAATTGAGTTTCTACAGTTGTCGCACGTCTTGCCAGTCTTTTGGGTCGTGCCCTGACGATCCAAATCGTCGCGGAACGTCCTCGGCACCCGGTTCGATTGATCCGGCCTCGGACGTGGCAAATGGAACTTGCGTAATCATCGCGCGTTAAATCTCCGGTCCTTAAGTAACCGGTTTCGGTTCGCCGGGATCGTGAAAGTCATTTGAGGGGTGAGAATGAAAAGACTGATCAAAGTGTTGGCCGTAGCTGGCTTTTTGGCGGGCACGGCGTCGATCGCGAGCGCTGCGCCAGTCGCGGTTGCTCCCGTCGACGGCGTGGGCAACAGCAACATTATCAAGGTTCATGGCGCTCATCGCTCGTGCGAACGTGACCGGAGAGGCTGGCATCGCCACAACCAATGGGGCGAGCGGCGCTCTTGCCGTCAATGGCGCGGTAAAGGCAAGCGTCCCCAGTACTGCGTAAAGGTCGGGCCGATCTATTACTGCGACTATTGATGACGCGCGGGAAGCTGTTCCCGCATCGGTCTTAAATCGGCCCCGGCGCTTTGAGTGCCGGGGTCGGTTTATTATGCGGGTTTGATCGAGCGGAGCTTACGACCAGCTTGCTGCTTCGACAGAGTCGGACGTGAACTGTCGCCGCCATAAAACGACTGCCACGATGATTGTCGTCAGCATGAATGCATAAGGCCCGGCGAACCAGCCGAGATAGGCGATCGCGAAGAAGTAGGCGCGCAGCCCGCGATTGAAGTGCCTGGCTGCTGAAATGTTCATTCGTGCCGCCCGCTGGATCGACGTCTCGATCGCTTGCCTATCCGTGCTGCCGAGTATCGGCATCGTGCCCATGAGAATGGCCACGTAGTTGAACAGGCGGTAAGCCCAAACCAGTTTGAAGAACGAATAGGCGAAAATCGTTGCCAGCCCGAGCACCTTGATTTCGAATGCGGCGCGCGTAGTCGGCGTCGTGAAGGGGAGGGCTTGAAATACTTCCAGCGCCGCGTCCGCGAAACCAAGTGCAGATAAAGTACCGCCGACAGCAAGGAACGCGCTGGAGGCGAAAAACGCCGTGCCGTTCTGCAGGCTGCCCATGATCTGCGCGTCGAAAATGCGGTTTTCGCGCTCGTAGCAGCGGCGCATCCATTCGAATCGTGTCCGATGCATCAGGGCATTGAGACTGTCTTTGCCATGCGATGAGAACTCGACATAGGAGTAGTAAGCAAGCCAGGCGCCGACAAAGAGGGCAAAGGCTATATAATCGAGATTGGCGAAGCCGCTCACGGCAGTCTCAGCTCCCAGGTTTGAGCTCGATCTGCGGCAGGCATTGGTGCATACCGCAGTATCCTTCCTGCCGGTTGTTCATGGTGGGAGCAAGCGCGATTGTAGGAAGATTTTACTCGTCTGGCCGCGTGGCCTTCGCTAACAGGCTTCCGCACCCCGCGCCCCAAGACCTCTACTCAATGGATATGCCTGCATGACTGAATCAAGCTCACCGTTCTGCATTGCAGCGCTCTATAAGTTCAGTCCGATTGACGATTGCGCGAAAATTCGCGGACCTCTCGCAAACCTATGCTGCGCTCAGGGTGTGAAGGGCACCCTGCTGTTGGCTCATGAGGGGATTAACGGGACCATCGCCGGTTCGGATGACGCGATCGGGCGCGTGCTGGATCATATCCGCGGTCTGCTTGGGGGAGCCGACATCGAGGTGAAGTATTCGCGCACGGACGCGCAACCATTCCGCCGCATGAAGGTGCGGATCAAGCGGGAAATCGTGACCATGGGGCAACCGGATATCGACCCACTGGGAAGTGTCGGGCATTACGTTTCGCCCGAGGACTGGAATGAGCTGATCCGCGAGCCGGGCACCATCCTCATCGATACGCGCAATGACTACGAGGTGGCTGTCGGCACTTTTTCAGGCGCGATCAATCCGCAGACCAAGACGTTCCGCGAGTTTCCTGCGTGGTTCCAGGCCGAGCGCGAACGATTGCTGGGAGCCGGTGTTCCCCCGAAAGTCGCGATGTTCTGCACCGGCGGCATCCGCTGCGAGAAGTCGACGGCCTTCCTGAAAGCGCAAGGTCTGGAAGAGGTCTATCACCTTCAGGGCGGCATCCTGAAATACCTGGAATCTGTCCCGGAGGAGCAAAGCCTGTGGCAAGGCGAATGCTTTGTCTTCGACGAGCGGGTGACGGTGGGTCACGGCCTTGTGCCGGGTAACTACGGGCTGTGCCGGGCTTGCCGCCGGCCTCTGAGTGAATCAGATCGCGCTTCCAAGCTTTACGAGGCCGGCGTCAGTTGCCCTGCTTGCCACGCGGAGCGCAGTGACGAACAGCGAGCCGGTTATCGGGAGCGACACCGCCAGGAATGCATGGCGGCTGCACGGGGAGAACTGCATGTCGGCGCATCCCTAGCTCCTCGCGAAGAGGCTGAGGGTTGAGCTGTTATTTCGGGATGTGAGTTCGTAGGGGCCAGGGTCGCGGTCTTGGGGGAGGAACAAACGCGAACGAGGCTGTGCCGACATTTGTGCGGTAGCCTGTTCTCAGTGTTCATTTTGTTCGCGAGTCGTGCCGCCCCGGCGATGTGCCGGGCACGCAACGTAACTCTGTAATGTAAAGGGAAAATTTGGTAGCGGGAGGCGGACTCGAACCGCCGACCTAAGGATTATGAGACCTTCGCTCTAACCACCTGAGCTATCCCGCCGTACCGAGCGAAGGCGCGATATAAGGAACTGCGCCTGCAGCTGTCAAGCAACCAGGAGCGAACTATCCCGGTCGCTTGAAAATTGGTTCTTCGTCGTCGTTAAGACGAAGCCGCGTCGTCAGCGGCTGTCAGGCCGCTTCATCGAGACGCTTCAACCGCATCATCGTGAAAATACCCATTGGACGCAGGGCACGGCGCTCGACCAGCTTCAGGTTGTCACAAACCATCACGCGATTGACGTCGAAAAGCGGATGCCAGCCGAGCTGATCGGCAAATGGCGCCATGCGCCGCTCGACCCAGCCGCGGACGCCTTCCTCCTGGCTGAAATGATTGACCAGCAGCACCTCGCCGCCGGGTTTGCAGACGCGCGCCAACTCGCGCATGACTTTTTCCGGATCCGGCACCACGGTCATCACGTACATCGCGACGACGGTATCGAAGGACGAGTCGGAGAACGTCAGATGGCCAGCATCCATCTCGTAGAGTCCGGTGACATTCCTGAGCGACCGCTTCTTGACGCGGGAGCGAGCCTTCTCGAGCATTTCCGGCGACAGGTCGATGCCGACGACTTCCAGATGCTTGCTATACTCCGGTAGGGAAAGACCAGTGCCGACGCCGACTTCCAGCACACGACCGCTGCGGTTGTTGATCATTTCGACCGCGTGTTTGCGCCCCTCAGCCGCGACCAACCCGAGGGTGTGGTCATAGACAGGGGCCCAACGCCGATACGCACTCAGAACCGACGTCTCGTCCAGCGCCGCACCCTTGGCTGCCAGCGCACCGCTGACCAAGCCGCGGTTTTGCTTTTCTGTTCGAACCCGACCGCCAATCACCTGTGATCTCCCGCGTTATTCTGCGCTGAAAGCTATTGCGCAATTCCAACTTGGCTACTCGCAGCCGCCGCAGCAAGTGTGCCGTTGAGCATTGTCAATTCGTCGTCCGCGGCGACATGCGTCCGCGCAATCCATCCCCCACCGAGTATCCGCGCGTCGGGCGCGCCATCGGCATAAAACACGCACGCCTGCCCGGGAGATACGCCATGTTCGCCCTCTGGCAGGAGAACGCGCGCCGAATCCCCGCGCTCATCAAGCACGAGAATTGCGGCAACAGGAGTATGAGTGGAGCGGATGCGCGCGTGAATGGCAAGCCCCTCGCGTGCAACAGTGGCCAAAGAAGTTGACCCGAGCCAGTTGACG
>JAEYYQ010000492.1 GCA_023428365.1 Pseudomonadota bacterium
CCGGCCATGTCGGGCAGCGACCTCTGGTTCTATCTCGTGTTCCCGGTGGGCGCGATTACGCTCGTCTACGGGGCCTACCTGGCGCTCCTGCAAAACGACTTCAAGGGCCTGCTGGCGTATTCGACGATCAGCCATCTCGGGCTGACCATGCTGCTGTTCAGCTTCGATACGCCGATGAGCGCGGTCGCGGGCGTGTTCCACATCATCAACCACGCCATCTTCAAGGCGTCGCTGTTCATGGCGGCGGGCATCATCGATCATGAATGCGGCACGCGAGACATGCGTCGCATCAACGGACTGTTCTGGTACATGCCCTATACGGCGGTGCTCGGCATCGTCGCTGCCGGATCGATGGCCGGCGTGCCCCTGGTCAACGGCTTCCTGAGCAAGGAGATGTTCTTCGCCGAGGCCGTCGATACGGCCGCGTTCGGCATCTATTCCTGGGCGCTGCCGGCCTTTGCAACCGTCGCCGGCGTTCTCAGCGTCGCCTATTCCGCGCGCTTCATCCATGACGTGTTTTTCGGAGGCGATCCGGAAGATCTGCCGCGCCAACCCCATGAGCCCGCGATGTGGATGCGGCTGCCCGTGGACGTCCTGGTGTTGCTCTGCCTCGCGGTAGGCCTGGCTCCGCAGCTGGTTGTCGGCCCCATTCTGACAGCAGCGTCCACGGCCGTCCTCCCCGGGACCGTGCCGTTCTTTCATCTCTCACCGTGGCACGGCTTCAATCTACCGCTCGTTATGAGTTTGATCGCGATTGCCGGTGGCATCACCTATTATGCGAACTCGGCCCGCATCATCGCATGGCACGACCGTTATTTGCCGAGCCTGCAAAGCCGCGTCGGTTTCGAGCGCCTGTACCGCTGGCTGCTGCAGAATTCGCAAATGTTGATGTCGGCGACCGACACGGGATCGCTGCAGCGCTACATGGCACTGCTGATCGGCTGGGTGATTATCCTTACGGGTTGGGCCTTCATCACCGGCACGCCGTCCTCGCTGCGTGGCACGGCAAACCTGCATGCAGCTGATCTGATGACCGTTGGCGGGTTGGCGGCCATTATCGCGGGCAGCCTCGGCGCTGTGATCTTTCACCGGCAACGACTGATCGCGGTGATCCACCTCAGCGTGGTCGGGCTTATCGTAGCACTGACGTTTATCCGGTACTCGGGTCCTGACTTAGCGCTGACGCAGATTTCGGTTGAGGTCGTCACAATCGTCTTACTGCTGCTGTCCCTCCGGTTTCTGCCGCCGGAGGCGCCGAACGAAGTCGGCGTACAACGCCGCATCCGCGACATCACCTTGGCCGTGGCAGGCGGAACGGGCGTTGCCGCGCTAACCTACGCGATGCTCACCCGCAGCTTCTCCACCATGTCGGGCTACTTCACGCAGAATGCCGTATCGGGTGGCGGCGGGACCAATGTCGTCAATGTCATTCTGGTCGACTTCCGCGGCTTCGATACGTTCGGCGAAATCTCGGTGCTGACGATGGCGGCGATCGGCACCATCGTGCTGCTTCACGGCCTCCGTCTGCGGCCATTCCCGCCACCTCCCGCCAAGGAGGCCGATCAGCATCCCATCATGCTGGCCATGCTGATGCGGCCTCTGCTGCCGCTGGCGCTGGTCGTCTCGGTTTACATCCTTCTGCGCGGCCATAACTTGCCCGGTGGCGGGTTTATCGCCGGCCTGATCACAGCCGTCGCCTTGATCCTTCAGTTCGTGGCCAGCGGATTCGATTTTCCGCCGCTCCGCCTGCGCGCGAATTATCTGCGCGTCATGGCATTGGGGCTGGTCTTGGCTGCGTTCACAGGGCTGGGCAGCCTTTTGTTCGGAAAGGCGTTTCTCACCAGTGCCCACGGACACTTCCACATTCCTCTTGTTGGCGATATCGAACTCGCCTCCGCTATGGTGTTCGACATCGGCGTCTATCTCGTGGTGGTCGGTTGCGTCCTGGCCATCCTGACCGAGTTTGGCAACCTCAGTAATCGCGAGGCGCCTCTCACCGAACCGGCCGAGAGGAGCTAGGGCGTGGAACTTCTTTTATCCATCGGCATCGGTTGGCTGACAGCAACCGGCATCTACCTGATCCTGCGAGAGCGGACTTTTTCCGTCGTGCTCGGGCTAGCTCTGCTGTCATACGCCACAAACCTGCTGATCTTCGTCTCGGGACGTCTGATGATGTCTGCCCCTCCGATCGTCGCAGAGGGCACCGATCTGACGGACCCGCTGCCGCAAGCTTTGGTGCTGACGGCCATCGTCATCAGCTTCGGAATGACAGCCTACCTCGTCGCGCTCGCCCTGCGCGCGAAGGGAGAATCCGGGACCGACCACGTTGATGCAGGGGGGCCATCGCCATGACCCATCTGCTCATCCTGCCGATCCTGATCCCGCTGCTGGCGGCTGCAGCCTGCATGGCCGCACCGGCCGGAGGGCTGACGTTCCAGCGCGTGATCTCGATGGGCACAGTGCTTGCGTTGCTGGTGATTTCGGTCACACTCCTCATGTCCGCAGGCACCGGCGAGATCACCGTCTATGCGATCGGCAGCTGGCGCGCGCCGTTCGGCATCGTGTTGATGCTCGACCGTCTGTCTGCGATCATGGTGACATTGACTGCGGTGCTCGCGCTGCCGGCGCTGCTCTATGCCATGGGCGACATCGACTCCAAGGGCCGGCTGTTCCACCCGCTGTTTCTCTTCCAGCTCGCTGGCATCAACGGCGCCTTCCTGACGGGCGACATTTTCAATCTGTTCGTGTTCTTCGAAATCCTGCTGATCGCCTCTTATGGCCTATTGGCCTATGGCGGCGGACGGCCCCGGGCACGCGCCGGCCTCGTCTACGTGGTTCTGAACGTGACCGGATCAGCCCTGTTCCTGATGGCCCTCGCGCTCATCTATGGAACGTTGGGCACGCTCAACATCGCCGACATAGCGCAGGCGCTACCTGCGGCGTTGCCGTACGATGAATCACTGGTCCGCGCAGCGTTGACACTTCTTCTCGTCGTGTTCGCAATGAAGGCGGCGCTTGTCCCGCTCTCGTTCTGGCTGCCGCACGCCTACAGCAGCGC
>JAEYYQ010000511.1 GCA_023428365.1 Pseudomonadota bacterium
AAAGGTGCTGGAAAACGCCAAGGCCGAGCTGCGCAAGGTCTTTGGACGGACCTGACGCCGCTCGGCCTTTCCCCCCGACTTGAACCGGCTGACACCCCCGTGTGCCGGTCCGATAGGATCGTCCCTCGATCCCACGCCGACCTGATCCGCCACGGATCGTCGATCGGCAAATTGGTCGGGCTTCCCAGGCACATGCAGCAGCCTCACGCTTTATGTGCCTGGGACTGTGATGCTCGCTGGCCTCGACGAGCAAGCTGCGCGTAATCCACAGCTTCTCCACAGGTCGCGGAACCTAGCGTGACGAAATTGTGGAAAACAAGTTTCCGTGAAGTCTAAGGCACCATCTTTCGTGATGCCTGTGCCCGAATCGCAACAACCGTAAAAGTAGCACTCGGGCGCCTAAACCAGTCGCGATTGCTCCACGGCCGCCGCGATAAAGCTCGCAAACAGCGGATGCGGTTCGAACGGCCGCGACTTCAATTCGGGATGGAATTGCACGCCGATGAACCACGGATGATCCGGATACTCGATCGTCTCGGGCAATAGCCCGTCGGGTGACAGACCGGAGAACAGCAGCCCGGATTCCTCGAGCGCCTCGCGATACTGGGTGTTCACTTCGTAGCGATGACGGTGACGCTCTGAAATCTTCGTATCGCCGTAGATCGCAGCGATCTTGGTGTTGCCGCCGAGCGAAGCCTCATATGCTCCGAGCCGCATGGTGCCCCCGAGGTCGCCGCCGGAAATCCGCTTTTCCAACTGCTCGCCGCGCATCCATTCCGTCATCATGCCGACGACAGGTTCCTTGGTTTCGCCGAACTCGGTGGAGCTGGCATTCTCGATGCCGGCGAGGTTCCGCGCTGCTTCGATGCAGGCCATCTGCATGCCGAAGCAGATACCGAAGTAGGGCACCTTCCGCTCACGCGCGAAGCGGGCCGCCTGAATTTTTCCTTCGGAACCGCGCTCGCCAAATCCGCCCGGCACCAGAATGCCGTGCACGTGCTCCAGGAACGGTGCAGCGTCTTCGCGCTCGAACGTCTCGCTTTCGATCCAGTCGATGTTGACCTTGACGCGATTGGCGATACCGCCGTGGAACAGCGCCTCGATCAGTGATTTGTAGGCGTCCTTCAGTTCCGTGTACTTGCCGACGACCGCGATGGACACGCTGCCTTCCGGATTGGCGACCGCGTGGCTGATCGTCTCCCACCGTTCGAGGTTCGGTGTCGGTGCATCGGTCATTCCGAACGCAGCCAGAACTTCTCGATCTAGCCCTTTGCGATGGTAGGCCAGCGGAACGTCATAGATCGACGAGACGTCGCGCGCTTCGATGACTGCTTCCTCGCGGACGTTGCAGAACAGCGCGATTTTACGTCGCTCGGAGTTCGGAATTTCGCGATCCGTTCGGCACAGCAGGATATCCGGCTGGATACCGATCGACCGCAGCTCTTTTACCGAATGCTGAGTCGGCTTGGTCTTCAGTTCGCCGGCGCTCGGAATATACGGCAGCAGCGTCAGGTGGATGTAGATCGAGGAGTCGCGCGGCAACTCATTGCCGAGCTGTCGGATTGCCTCGAAGAACGGCAAGCCCTCGATATCACCGACCGTGCCACCGATTTCGACGAGGACGAAGTCGATGCCCTCATTGCCGGACGTGACGAACTGCTTGATGGCGTCCGTGACGTGCGGAATGACCTGCACCGTCGCGCCGAGATAGTCGCCCCTGCGCTCCTTCGCCAGGATTTCCTGGTAGATGCGGCCAGTGGTGATGTTGTCGGAACGCTTCGCGGGCACGCCGGTGAAGCGCTCATAATGGCCGAGGTCGAGGTCTGTCTCTGCGCCATCATCGGTGACGAACACCTCTCCGTGCTGATACGGGCTCATCGTGCCCGGATCGACGTTGAGGTAGGGGTCGAGCTTTCGCAGACGAACGGAATAACCGCGAGCCTGAAGAAGCGCGCCGAGCGCCGCCGATGCGAGGCCTTTGCCGAGAGAGGAGACCACGCCGCCGGTAATGAAGATGTACCGTTGCATGGGCTTGCAGAATACACAAAGACTTCACGATTCGAAGCGGTTATTGCGTCTCATCCACGACGCGCAAAGCCGCACGAGGCAAGGATAACTCCCGGTCGCACTCATGCACGCCCGGGTTGAGAATCAAAATCAGCGGGTCTGCGGGACAGCCGGAGCGCCGCCCGGTTGCAGACGGTCGAGAACACCACCGCGCGGAGCGGCACCTTCCGGCTGCTGGCCCGGCTGAGCCGGAGCGGTCTGGCCTGCCGGCTGCTGCTGATCGAAGACGGACGTTGGCGATGTGCCCTGCTGCGCCAGAATCGACAGCAGCGTGCTGGTCACGAAGAAGGCAGCCGCGAGGCCCGCCGTCACGCGAGTCAGGAAGTTGGCTGTCCCGCGTCCGGTCAGGAATCCGCCTGCGCCGCCACCACCGCCGCCGATGCCAAGGGCACCGCCTTCGGAACGTTGCAGCAGCACAACGGCCACGAGGGCCGAGGCGATCATGAGATGAATGAGAAGGACGACGGTGACCATCGTGAACCTATTCTAAGACGACCGGGGTAATTCGGGAACACGGGCTTCTACACCATGACACCGCAGGTTGCCAGTTCTGCGTGGTCGCAATGAGCCCGTGCTCATTTTGGTTGGGGCCGAGGTGCGGCGGCCGGAGCAGGATTCTGTTTTACCGCCGCGGGTTGTGCCGTTTTGGGCGGCGGTACATAGGCGTCGTTCGCTTTTGGCTTTGGCTGGACCTTTGGCGCCGGCGCGGGTTTTGGTTTCGGCGCAGCCGGTGCGACAACGGCCGCCTTCGGCTCTTTTGCCTTCGGCTTAGGCTTGGCCTTCGCGTCAGCCTGCCCCTCCGTCTCGTCCGCTGATTCGGTGGCCTGAATGACAGGTTTGGGCCGGGGACAGCGGAACGACAGGTTTTCATCCACCTCGATCAGCCGGGCGATGTCATTCAATAACGCTACGCTGGCGTGTGTGCGGGCCCAGTCCGGACCTTTCTCCATCGCCGTCCTGGTGCCGGTCTGCTCCAGCTTCGTCTGCTCGGCTCGCAATACGGTGCAAGCGGTGTCGTCGAGCTGCCTCGCATGTGAGGTTGCGGTTACGCCTAAGAGCGTCGCACCGAGAAGAATCGCCCCACCGGCAAGCCGCCAGATCGGTCCCAGCATCTCGCAGCGGGTGTCTCGACTGGCGTGTTTCAAGGCTTGCATCCTGCAACAATACCGAGCAGGTCACTGGCCTTGAGGCTTGCGCCTCCGACCAGCGCTCCGTTCACGTTCGGGACGGCCATCAGCTCCGCTGCATTGGCGGGCTTGACCGAGCCCCCATAAAGAATGCGCATATGGCGGCCTTGTGATGGAAAGCGTTCCACCAATGCGGCCCTGATTGCAGCATGAACGTCACCAACCTCGGCGGCCGTCGGTGTCAGCCCGGTTCCGATGGCCCATACGGGTTCATAGGCTACGATCGTGTTCTCGGCGGTCGCCTGCTCGGGCACCGAGCGGGCGAGCTGGCGGCCTACGATCTCCAGCGTCAATCCAGCTTGGCGTTGTCCCAGCGTTTCGCCGATACAGACGATTGCGGTCAGCCCTGCGCGATGTGCGGCTTCGGCCTTGGATTTCACAATGGCATCCGTCTCGCCGTGATCGGCACGACGCTCTGAATGTCCGACGATGACGGCGGTCGCCCCGGCATCACGGAGCATCTCGGCAGAAATATCGCCTGTATGCGCCCCGGACGCCTGCCAGTGACAATCCTGCCCACCAACGCCCAATCGGCTGCCGTTTGCGAGCCGGGCGAGTTCCGCGATCAGCGTCGCCGGGGGACAAATCAGGACGTCGACGGTTTCGGGCACGCGCCCGGCATCAAGGGCCTCTTTTACCGCCTTGGCCTCAGCGAGTTGGCTGGTCAGGCCATTCATCTTCCAGTTGCCGGCCACCAGCGGCCGGATGGCCCCTGACGAGTTTGAACTGGTGGTCATAGCCTCTCCCTGAGCTTAAAATGCCGCTGAGAACCGAAGGTCCGCGCCCTATGGTCACGTGATCCCGCCTTGCATTCAAGGGCGCGGTGGGCTTCATATCACAA
>JAEYYQ010000530.1 GCA_023428365.1 Pseudomonadota bacterium
AGACACGTCCGGCTGCTGATGTGACAAGAAACAGCGCCAGCGCACCGATCACCAGCAATCCGGTGATGAAATACAGTTCCTGCGGCCAGATCTCGATGAAGAAGAAAAACAGCCGACCGTGCGCGAAATCCAGCAAAACGGCCTGATCCGGAATGTTGCCGCCACGCTCCCACCGGATCCACGGTAAAGCATAATAGATGCCCAGCGTGATGAGCATCACAACCCACTTGGCCAATCGGAAGCGACCATGCGCGCGCTTCGGATAGACCTTCTGGCGGCTGGCGTAGAGATGGCGGTCGGCCTTGCGATTGACGGCGGCAACATCGACCTTTTCGATTCCCGGCGCCGCCTCGCGATGGATGAAGTCCGAGGGATCGAATTTGGCTGGCGGTTCGACGATGTTCATCTGCCGACCTTTCTTCCGCTAGCTAGGACCGACCGCGAGGAGCGGTGAGAGACGACGATGACACCCGGTATTCATCACCGCCTCCCACCGAACACCCCTCGCCAGTCGGCCAGGGGACGCTCACTGTCCACCTCCCAAAGAATGAACGTAAACAGCGAGCGATTTCAGGGTTACGGGATCGAGGCGGCCGTCCCACGCCGGCATCATGCCGCCGCGACCGGTGCGAATGCTTTCCACCACAGCAGCTTTGGTATCGCCGAACAGCCAGATGGCGTCAGTCAAATCCGGCGCGCCGAATTCCTTGTTGCCTTTGCCGTCGTCGCCATGACAGGACACGCATTGCTCGGCGAAGATCGTCTTGCCCCGGCTCACCGCCGCCTGATCCGTCGCCTTTCCAGACAGAGATAGGACGTACTCGGCGGTGTCGCTTATCTGTGCATTGTCCAGAAGTTTGTCGATGCCGAAGCGTGGCATCTGACTTTCGTGCGCGCCCTTTACGCCGGAGCGAATGCCGAAGCGGATTGATGTGAGAATTTCATCGATGCTGCCGCCCCATAACCATTCGTCGTCATTGAGATTGGGATAGCCGACGAAGCCTTGCGCACCACGGCCGTGACACGGCGAGCAGTTGGTTGCGAAAGACGCCGCGCCGCCCGTCATCGCGAAGCGGAGCAGCTCGGGATCGTCCTTCACCTTGTCGAGTGGTGTTGCGTCCAGCTTGTTGCGGAACGCGGCCTGTGCTTCTCGCGCGGCAGAAATTTCTTCGCTGAGAACGGCGCGCTGACTGTAACCCAGCATGCCTTGCGTGTAGCCGTTCACCAACGGCCATGCCGGATACACAATCCAATAACCGATGGACCAGACGATCGTGGCGTAGAACGTCCACAGCCACCACTTCGGCAGCGGCTTATCAAGTTCCTTGATGCCGTCCCACTCGTGACCTGTCGTTTCGACGCCGGTCACTTTATCGACTTCCTTGATGCTCATTTGCGGCCCTCGCGGGGGAACGATTTCTTGTCGAGATCGAGAGCCTGTTTCTGCGCATCCTCGAAGCGGCGCCGATTGCCCGGCCAGAAGGCGTAGGCAATGACGCCAAGAAACAGGGCAATGAACAGCAGAAGGGATGCGACCTGACTGAACTGAGCGACCGTGTCGTACGTCATGATGCGCACCTCATCTCAGGTTCGGGCCAGCGGCATCGAAACTGGTGAAGTCCACCAGCGTGCCGAGCACCTGCAGGTAGGCGATCATCGCATCGAGCTCGGTCGCTTCGCCGCCGACTTTGCCGTCGAATTTCCCGACGCGGGCTTTCGGATAACGCGTCAGCATTTCGCGTGCGGCGCGTGAATCCGGATCGGTTTGAGCTCTGAGATCGGCGACGGCCTTCTCGATCATCTCGTCGGTGTAGGGGACGCCGACGGCTCGCAGGGTCTTCAGCCGATCAGCGATGTTTGCGGCGTCCAGCTTGCGGGTTGCGAGCCACGGGTATCCCGGCATGATGCTTTCGGGGACGACAGCGCGCGGATCGATCATGTGCTCGGCGTGCCATTGATCCGAGTACTTTCCACCGACGCGCGCGAGGTCCGGTCCTGTGCGCTTCGAGCCCCATTGGAACGGGTGATCGTACATGCTCTCGGCCGCGAGGCTGTAGTGGCCGTAGCGTTCAACTTCATCGCGCAGCGTGCGGATCATCTGGCTGTGGCAGCCGTAGCAACCCTCGCGGATGTAGATGTCGCGACCGACTTGTTCCAGCGGACTGTAAGGGCGCATACCCTGGACCTTTTCGATGGTGCTTTCGATCCAGAACAGCGGGGCGATCTGCACGATACCGCCGATCGACACGACGATCAGTGTGCAAACCAGAAGCAGGATGGAGTTTCTTTCAAGAGTGCCGTGGTTGAACATCGCTGCCTCCCCTTATTCCGCCGCGACCGGGCGCAGCTCAGGCGATGCGGCGATGCGCGGCTGCTCGGCGATATCGACCGGCTCGTCGCCCCGGATCGTGCGCCAGACGTTGTAGGCCATGATGAAGCCGCCGATCAGGAACAGCAGTCCACCGAAGGCGCGGATCATGTAGAAGGGCTTCATGGCTTCGACGGATTCGACGAACGAGTACTGGAGGAAGCCAAGGCTGTCGTAGGCGCGCCACATCAGTCCCTGGAGGATGCCCGACACCCACATCGATGTGATGTAGAGAAGGATGCCCAGCGTCGCGATCCAGAAGTGCCACTCGACAAGACGCAGCGAATAAAGTCCTTCACGCTTCCATAGCCAGGGCACCAGGCAGTAGATCGCGCCGAACGATACCATCGCCACCCAGCCGAGAGCGCCTGAATGCACATGGCCGATGGTCCAGTCGGTGTAGTGGCTGAGCGAGTTGACCGCCTTGATCGACATCAGCGGGCCCTCGAAGGTCGACATGCCGTAGAAGGCCACCGACACGACGAGCAGCCGTACGACGGGATCGGTACGCAGCTTGTCCCAGGCGCCGGACAGCGTCATCAAGCCGTTGATCATGCCGCCCCACGACGGCATCCACAGCATGATCGAAAACGTCATGCCGAGTGTCTGCGCCCAGTCCGGCAGCGCGGTGTAGTGCAGGTGATGCGGGCCTGCCCAGATGTAGATGAAGATCAGTGTCCAGAAGTGAACGATCGAGAGGCGGTAGGAATACACAGGCCGTTCGACCCGTTTCGGAATGAAGTAGTACATAATGCCGAGGAACCCGGCGGTGAGGAAAAAGCCGACCGCGTTATGGCCGTACCACCATTGCGTCATGGCATCTTGGACGCCGGAGAACAGCACGTAGCTCTGCGTTCCCGTTAGTGAGACGGGGATCGCCAGATTGTTGACGATGTGCAGCATCGCAATGGTGACGATGAAGCCGAGATAGAACCAGTTTGCGACGTAGATGTGCGGTTCCTTGCGGCGCATGATGGTGCCGAGGAAAACGAGCAGGTAGACCACCCAGACGATGGTCAGCCAGAGATCCGCATACCATTCCGGTTCCGCGTACTCTTTGCTCTGCGTGACGCCCAACAGATAGCCAGTGCCGGCAATAAGAATGAAAAGCTGATAGCCCCACACGACGAAATATGGCGCCCAGCGGCCGGGCATGCGCGCGTGACAGGTGCGTTGCACGACGTAGAGCGACGTTCCGATCAGCACGTTGCCGCCGAAGGCGAAGATCACCGCCGACGTGTGAAGGGGGCGCAGCCGTCCGAAGGATGTCCACGGCAGATCGAAGTTGAGTGCGGGAAAGGCCATCTGCCAGGCGATGAGATCGCCGACTGCGAATCCGGCAATGCCCCAGATCACCGCCGCGACCGTGGCCACCTTGATCGGACCGTCGAAATAGCCGTCGTCGGATGACGTGGAGGCCTTTTCCGATCCGAATGAATTGGTGAGGATGATGCCGCCGCCGATCAGACAGGCGAGCACAAAAAACGTCCCGTGCAGCGCCATGGCGCCTTCGCGTGTGCCGACCAGCAGGAGAGCGCCGATGGCAACGCCCACTGCGCACCCCAAGACCGAAACGGCGTCTGCGAACGCTCGCCGCTCGACGGCTGTATCTGACATATCGGATTGCCTCGTGTGTGCCCGCGTCAATCAGCAATGCTGCTTTGCGATATGACGTTCGGCACCCCTGGCGGGCCTTGATCCAGGTCAAGGCTGGGCCGCATGCGACGCCGCTGAAGCGGTCTTGCCGCGCGTATTGTGTCGCAGGCGCTGGTATCCCGGCGATCCGACATCGGTCCGAGGAACCTAACCCGCTCGCCCGGGCTTAGCCGAATGATGCCGGACCTCTTCGTGACGAAATTGATCCTCGTCATTCACAGCGTAGATGGCTGCTGCAGAGTGCGGTGCGAATGCCCGAACCCCGAGCGACGATTTGGGGGGCAGCTCAATAATCCCGCCATATGACGGAGACCGAGATGACCAAGATGAAAGCCGCGATTTTCGTCGAGCCCGGACGCATCGTTCTTGATGAAAAGCCGATACCGGATGTGGGGCCGCTGGATGCGTTGGTCCGCATTACGACCACGACGATCTGCGGCACGGATGTGCATATTCTCAAAGGCGAGTATCCGGTGGCCCGCGGACTGACCATCGGTCATGAGCCGGTTGGCGTCATCGAAAAGCTTGGCTCGCTGGTGACGGGATTCCGGGAAGGGCAGCGCGTTATCGCGGGCGCCATCACGCCGAGCGGGCACAGCAACGCCTGCCAGTGCGGCCACGGTGCGCAGGATGGACCCGGTACACGACATGGATGGAAGCCGATGGGCGGCTGGCGGTTCGGCAATACCATCGATGGCTGCCAGGCCGAGTATGTGCTCGTGCCAGATGCGATCAGCAACCTGTCGCCAGTGCCTGATACACTGAGCGATGAGCAGGTGCTGATGTGCCCCGAT
>JAEYYQ010000589.1 GCA_023428365.1 Pseudomonadota bacterium
GCTGCCATCGACGTACACGCCGTTGATCAGCGGGATCTTGTCGCCGACTTCTTCCATGGAGACAGCGAGAATGCGCTCCTGCTCCTCGAAGGTGCAGGCGTGAACTTCGGAGGCATGGCCGTTTACCGTGATCGCGGACAGGCCGCGGGTACGGGCAACGTGAGCCAGATGGCGGCGCGATTCCGCCTCGTTGATCGACATGTCGTCATTGAAAGCCAGAAGCGTTGCCGGAATGACGCCAGCCGGCACATAATTCTTGAAACGTCCCATAAGCGTATCTCTCCCATCGAGATCGTCTTGCCTGGCGAACGCTATCACTGCTCAGGCCGCCCGGACAAGGAGATTGTGTAATCGCTTACTTAAATGTACGACGTTATCGTCATTTGGTGGGGGGAAACTAAACCGCAATGGCTAACGACAATCGTGATTCAAAAGTCAGTGCTGCGGGGCATCAGCTCAGGGTGCGGTGGTTCGCCGCGCGCCAGTCTCCGAACCAGCCTGTGATCGTGTTGCTGCATCAGGGGTTGGGCTCGGTCTCGCAATGGCGCTCGTTTCCGGAAACTCTCGCTGCCGCTACTGGATGCGCTGTGGTCGGGTATGACCGTTGGGGGCACGGCGGCTCGGACGTTCTGACCGGAGCGCGACCCTCGCACTTCCTTGAAACCGAGGCACGCGAGGCTCTGCCCGAGGTGCTCGATGCGTTGGAAATAGCCCGGCCGATTATCTACGGACACAGCGACGGCGGATCGATCGCATTGGAATTTGCCGCCTCGTTTCCGGATCGGCCGCTGGCCACAATCAGCGAAGCCGCGCACGTGTTTTCGGAAGTGAACGCATCCGGCGGTTTCGATGAAGTCGTCGCCGCATTTGAAACTGGCGATTTACGCCCGCGTCTCGAACGACATCATGGGGCGAACGTGGACGCCATGTTTTGGGGATGGGTCAACATCTGGCGCAGCCCGCAAATGCAGGGATGGCGCATGACGAATCGGCTGCATCGCATTCGCTGTCCGCTGCTGGTGATGCAGGGCACCAACGATGAGCACGGATCGCCGGCTCAGGTCGAGACCATCGCGGCAGAAGTGAGCGGTCCGGTCGAGACGTGGATGGCGCCCGGTTTCGCTCACTCTTTGCATCTTGAGGCGACGGATGCGACCGCCGAGAAATGCGCGGCGTTTCTGCGCCGCGCAGGTCTCATCAGCGGTGCTTGAAGCTCGGAGCTTCCTTGGCGAAGAAGGCGCGGACGCCCTCCGCGCAGTCTTCCGTTGCGAAGGCTTTATCGCTGAGCGTCAGTGACGCGCGCACGCCGGACTCTTCCGTCGTATCGAATGCCATGTCGACGGACTGCTTGCACATCTGCAGCGCGATGTTGGGCTGAGCGGCGAGCTTGTGAGCAAGCTCCATAGCCGTCTTCAGGGACTCGCCCTTCGGCACGACGCGGTTGATGAGACCCCAGTCCTGCGCCTTCTCAACAGTGATCGGCTCACCGAAGAACATCATCTCTTTAGCGCGCGCTTCGCCAACGCGGCGCGTCACGCGAATGGTGCCGCCGCTGCCCGGGAATACGCCGAGCTTGATCTCAGGCAGGGCAACCATGTTGCCGGCTTCTGCAACAACCAAGTCACAGCAGACGGCGAGTTCTAGGCCGCCGCCATAGGCGAGGCCATTCAGGGCTGCGATCGTCGGCTTCGGGAAGTCGTCAACGCGGCTGTAGGCTTCGTTTTCGAGCGACAGCTTTGTCGGCACGACCGCGCCAGCAGCCATCATCTTGGGGAATTCCTTGATATCGGACCCGGCACAGAATGCCTTATTGCCCGAACCGGTGAGAACCAGAACGCGGACTTCCGGATCAATCGCCAGTTTCGAAATCAAGGCATTGAACTGACGCGTAAATTCAAGCGTTACAAGGTTCAGCGGCGGGTTGTTCATCGTAACGACCGCAACGCCATCCTTAATCGAGCACAATACCGGATCGGCAGCCATCTGGTTTCCTCCTGGTTTTCCGGATTGATGAATTATTCTGTGCCATAGCACGTAATTTTGAAAGCGCTTACTTAATTTCACACAGGCCTTTATTGGCAGGATCGAGGGATAAATCCGTTCCTCAAGAACGATGTTTATTTCGGCTTGAGGAGGCTTTCTCCACCCTCGTTGGATGTCGTGCGGAGGCGGCCTAAACGTTGGCCTTGGACCACCCCAACAGCGTATCAACGAACTCGGTTGTTCGCGAAACCGGGAAGAAATGCCCACCGTTGGGCAACAGCTTGAGCGATGCATGAGGCATCAGCCCCGCCAATTGACGCTGCAGGAAAGCGGGGACAATCAAGTCATCCTCAGCGCCCTGAATGAGGGTCGGGACCTTGATCGTTCCAACGTCGCTGCTGCGGTCGAATGCGAGAAGCGCTGCAATCCTCTCGGCTACGATGCTCTGTTGAGCTTCGGTCAGCGGCGCGCCCTTCACGGCGTTTTCCAAGGTCGCCCAGTTCGCATCAAGGAACTCGGGCGGATAACCGAGGAATGAGCCGAGGGCAACGTACTGCTGCGGAGCAGCTTTCAGCACCGCGAGCCGGGCACGGAACAGCTCGTCCATGTATCGGTTGCGGCCCGGCCATGTAGCGCTGAGAATCAGCCCGGCCACGCGCGAGGCATCTTGCAGCGCCAGCTCCTGGAGGATCACGCCCCCGGTCGAGTGGCCGAGCAGAACAGCGCCCCGAGAATCCGCGTGATCCAGCACCGCCAAGGTATCGCGCGCTAAGCGTGCGATATCGACGGCATCTGTTCCGCGCGTACTCTTGCCGATACCGCGCTGATCGAAGCGGATGACCCGGAAGTGCGCGGCGAGGGCAGGCACCACCGGGTTCCAGAACCCGGCTGTTCCACCCAAGCCGGTCACGAGAACCAGATCGCGGCCGGTTCCGTCGATCGAAACCGAGAGTTCGGCCCCATCGGCCAGTTTCAGCAGCGATACGGTCATCGTTTTGGCCTTCCCACGCTCACTTCATCGGCGAGAATGATGTGGGGCGCAGAATGCGCGACTGCTGATTGTCGAGCATACCATCGACCATCTTGAGGTAGTCCTGCCAGCGTGGGTCAGCCATCATCTGGTCGCGGCGTTTCAGCCGGTCGTCGAGACTGTCGTAGGACCAGAGCGCGACAACGTGGTTGAGTTCGCCATGTTCGCTGGTGAAGTAGCCGTGGAATTTGCCGAGCAGCTCGAGCTGGATCGGCAGTCCATGCTTTTCGTAAAGGCTGACAAACTGGCCTACTTTGCCGGGTTTGACGTGGTAGTCGCGCTCTTCGTAGATCATCGTCCTGGTCCGTCTCGCGCCGTGTTACTTCTTCTTCGGGTCGTAGGTCGTATCGGTCCAACCGAACACCGTGCGCTTCTCGATTTCGGCGATGTTCTCCGGGCGCGGGAACGGCTCCGGCGCGGGCTGGTTCGGCTCTTTCTTGCGGCCGATCTCGGAGAAGAACCCGTCGAGTCCGCCCGGCATGATGACGACAAAGAACGTCAGTGGCTCGTCATGCGGATTGAGGAAGTGATGCTTCCGGTTGCGTCCGATAAACGCCGCGGAGCCCTTCTCAATCGGATGCTCAACGCCATCGATCCGGGCGATGCCCTTGCCGTCCACCACATAGATGATCTCCTCGTGATCAGGGTGGGTATGCTCACGGATGAAGCAGTTCGGCGCGACCGTTTGTGTGAGAACGGAATAGTCCGACTTGGCGCTGGTGTTGTCCGTATTGAAGAGATTGCGCACGAAGCCATTGGCCGGAACCGGCTGCCAATAGCTGTTGCCCTCGTCGGGGCCGAGAACCTTGATCGTGCCGGCTTCGGCGGTTTTGGCGTCCATTGGCGTTTGCCTTTCCCTGATACGCAAGTCGCGATAGCGGCGATCCTTGTCAATCGGCCGCTGGCCGGTATGTGCCCGGCTGCTGCGTATGTGATGATGGTGGCAAATTAGGAATTCCCGCTCCCGTTCGTCAATCGGGACTTTGTAATACTTTGTAAAAACCGGTCTTGACGGCGCGACACGGAACGTGAAACGTCCCCGCAAATTCATTTCGCCAGAGCTAGGGAGTCCAAGAATGACGACAACTGGGGGCAAGCTGCGATCGATCCTGGTGACGGGATCGGGCAGCGGAATTGGCGCGGCGATCTGCAGACGTCTTGCTGCGCCGGGAACGGGTATCCTGCTCCATGCGCTGCACAATCAGCGTGGCTGCGAAGAGGTCGCGGCGGAATTGCGGGAGAAGGGCGCCGAGACGGACATCATGCTGGGCGACCTGTCGAAGCCGGAGGTCGGCGGGGCGTTGGTTCGCCGTGCTGTCGAGCGCTTTGGCGGCCTTGATGTGCTCGTCGCGAACGCGGGCTTTCCTGATCGCGCTCCGTACGGCAAGTTGACGCGCGAAGCGTTCGATAACGTGCATGGCGTCGTCGCTGGCGGGTTGTTCGAGATGGCGACGGCCGCCTTGGAGCCGCTCAAAGCTTCGAAAGCCGGTCGCGTCGTCACGGTCAGCACGCACAACGCGCATATCTTCCGCACGGATTATCCGTTCTATCCGGCGTCAGCCTGTGCGAAGTCGGGCCTCGAGGCGCTAACGCGGGCTTTGGCGCTGCAACTCGCTCCTCACAACGTCATCGTCAACTGCGTGGTTCCGGGGCTCATCGAGAAGCAGGCCGGGACGGAGCAGTTCCTTTCTGAGGACGAGTGGGCCTCGTTTGCGCGGAAGGTACCGCTTGGCCGTATCGGTCAGCCGGATGAGGTGGCCTCGGTGGTCGAATTCCTGTGCTCCCCGGGCGCGAGCTACGTAACCGGCCAGTTGATCCACATCAACGGCGGTTTCATTTAAGACAAAAGCGCCGGTTCGATTGCCTGCAGGGCTTCTGCGGCATTGAACCGGCGCGATTGACTGGGTATCGTGCGCGAAGCACTTACAGGATTTTTCCGAGGCAGAACATGGTTGCGCGGATCTACAAGCCGGCGAAAACGGCCATGCAGTCGGGCCTTGCCCGCACCAAGGATTGGGTTCTTGAGGACGAGCTGCGCGTGCCCCGCGAGATCGACCCGCTGATGGGGTGGACCAGCTCTGCCGATACGCGGCAGCAGGTGCTGTTGCGCTTCGAGACCAAGGAAGAAGCCATCGCGTACGCAGAGCGGAATGGCATCGCTTATACGGTGCTTGAGCCTCAGCTGCGCAAAGTCGTGCCCAAGTCTTATGCGGAAAACTTCAAGTTTGGCCGCATCGTTGCGTGGACTCACTAGGCGTACGAGTAACAGCTTCGCGTTTGGATGACCGGGTTGAAGACGTGCCGTCACGGATCAGCTATATGATCCATTCAACGATCCCGTAGCTCAGCCGGATAGAGCATCTGCCTTCTAAGCAGAGGGTCGCAGGTTCGAGTCCTGCCGGGATCGCCATTAATTTCAACATGTTAGTCGGCGCCACTCAGCTCTCGAAATCCTGTCGTGCACACGCTGTGCACACGTTTGAGCGGGTGCTGCAGGTCGGAACCTCCGTTTTCGCTAGTTGAATTGTCGGCGGGGTCACTGCTGCGGTCATCCTTTGGGCGCTGCTTCTGAATGCGCTGCGGCTGCGCAAACCGACCCTGCATGTCTGGGGGAGATGATGCTCGTGGGCTCGAGCTCTTCTTCGTCGCGATGATCCCCGGATCTTCTCAGCATTGGTCTCGCGCCGCCGCGGATCTGGCGATCCAACCAGGTCCGCCATCCGTGTTGGGTTGAACGCCGTCGCGGTGGCGACCATACTGGCTGCGTTCGTGGTGCTCTCGCTTGATTTCTGGACGTTGAAACCGGTGACCGCGGGCGCGCGTGCCGGGTTACCGCATATGATTGGTGATCGATAAGGTTCTGAATCACGTAAGCGCGGACAGGTCCACAATCGCTGGGGTCTACGACAGGTACGGATATCATAAGGAAAAAATGGCAGCGATGGACGCGTGGAGCGACCATCTGATCAGCATAGTGGGCAAGTGCAATGCCGAGGAATTCCAAGAAGCAGCCACGAAGCAAGCCAGCTATCCACGTTGAGCATAACATTCTCGGACACGGGTTCGTTGTTGAAGAGTACCCGACGCGCGTTTTGAGCGTCGAGGAGGTGGAATCCCTGAGGAAATCGGGAGTGTGGAACCGCGCAGAGCTCATGTACATCGCCGACTAAGCAGCTTTTGATCTGATCAACAGATTTGGAATTGTTGATGCCTCATTGGGGGAGCCGCTCAAGGATTGGCTGGCAGTTTGCATCAGAGAGTTCTTCGACGAACTGCAGACCAAGCAACTTAATATCCAACAGCAGCGGTCAGCTAAAAAAGAGGTGCGACTGAAGGGCCAAGCGCTGGAGTACTGGCTGCGGGAGCTTTACGCCGCAGAACTTCAACGGTCTCTCTCTCCATTTGCAAAGCTAGAGAGTGCTTGCG
>JAEYYQ010000624.1 GCA_023428365.1 Pseudomonadota bacterium
CAACAGCAGATGAATGGGCCGGGCGCCTTTTACGATCGGGCTGTTGACGTTCCCTGCGGCTTGTTGAAGGCTGGTGCTGAAGCCGCAGAAGGAATTCGCAATGCCCGTCGTGAACCGGATCGCAGACATGCAGCCGGAAATTGCCGCGTGGCGGCGGGATCTGCACGTTCATCCGGAAGTTGGCTACGACCTCGATCGCACGGCAGGTTTTGTCGTGCAGAAGCTGACAGAGTTCGGCTGCGACGAGGTGGTGCCTGGCATCGGCAAGAGCGGCGTTGTTGCGGTGATCCGTGGCCGCAAAGGCGCGTCCGGTAAATCCATCGGACTACGCGCCGACATGGACGGCCTGCCGATCATGGAGATCACCGGCTTGCCCTATGCCTCGCAGACGCCGGGCAAGATGCATGCCTGCGGTCATGACGGCCACACCTCGATGCTGCTCGGGGCTGCGAAGTACCTGTCCGAGACCCGCAATTTCGACGGCGAAGCGGTGCTGATCTTCCAGCCGGCCGAGGAGGGTGGAGCCGGCGCGAAAGCGATGATCGACGACGGATTGATGCAGCGCTGGAAGATCGACGAGGTCTACGGCATGCACAACATGCCGGGGATTCCGGTCGGGCAGTTTGCGATCAATCCCGGGCCAATGATGGCTGCAACTGATCACCTGCGTCTCGATATCGAAGGGCGCGGGTCACATGCGGCCAAGCCGAACCTTGCAATCGATCCCGTCTTGATCGGCTGCCAGTTCGGCAGCGCTGCGCAGGCAGTCGTGGCACGCAATATTGATCCGCTGGAGTCAGCGGTTGTCTCCATCTGTGTGTTTCAGGCTGGCGATGCCTTCAACGTCATTCCGCAGACGGCGTCGATGGTGGGTACCATCCGGACGCTGAAACAGTCCGTGCGGGAGCGGGTCTATGAGCGACTGACGACGCTTGCGGACGGCTTGGCACGCCAGCATGGCGCGACGCTCAATCTGCAATTGGAGGGCGGCTATCCGCCGACCGTCAATCACGTACAGCAGGCGGGCTTCGCGGGAAATGTCGCTGCCGGCGTGGCAGGGGCCTCCAACGTCGACCACAACGTGCTGCCAATGATGGGCGGCGAGGATTTCGCTTTTATGCTGGAAGCGCGTCCGGGCGCGTTCATTTTCCTCGGGAACGGCGACACGGCTGGGCTTCATCACCCAGCTTATGACTTCAGCGACACTGCGATTCCGGCCGGAGTATCCTATTGGGTGCGGCTGGTTGAAACCGCGATGCCGGTTTGAAATGTGGGCGGGGCGCCTTGTCAGGCCATCGAAGCGTACGGCAGTTGCAGTCCGCGGGCACGCAGGTCGCAGGCCATCACGCCAGGTTCCGGCCTTACGCTCTTGGCTTTAGCCGCTGGTGACGTCTAGTTGTTCGGCGCCGGAGCGGGGTTGCCGGTCTCGGCTTCGGCTTGAAGGATGCCGGCTACAATTGCGCGTGCAGCGTATTCAGCCATGCAGCGATAGCCTAGATCGTTCAGGTGGAACCGATCCTGCGCGAGGAAGGCCGCGTTGCCGCGTTGCTTGGACAAATCGGCCATGGCTTCGTACCGATTGACCACCAGGACCTTCTCCTCGCGCGCAACCGCGTGAATGGCTTTTACGATGCCGGTGTAATTCTGGTCAGCCGCTAGACGTTCGACATACTGTGGATCGATGAGAATGACGTCGACGCGATTCTGCTTGAGCCAGCGCAGCGTCGACCGCAGCATGTTAGCGAAATCGGCGTCATCGATGCGTGCCATGGCATCGTTGGTGCCGTCCTGCCATATGACGAGATCGGGCTTGTTGTCTGCGACCTCGAGCTTGATGCGTTCGGCGGCAGGTTGTCCGGTTTCGCCGGAGATGCCACGGTTCGTGATCTCGACGTCATAGCCGGCGAGGAAGGTTTCAAGGTTGCTCGCAAGCCGGATTGGGTAGGCTGCGGCCGGGGAACTGGCGCCGATCCCGACGGTGGACGATGAGCCGATCGCCAGCACTTCGAGAACCGGTCTGCCTTCCTTCAAGGCTTTTCGCAGACCGCGCAGGGCATACCGCGAGCCATAGGCATTCTTGACCTTGCAGTCGTCTGTGAGCTCGGTCGCCAGGCGCGACAAGGCCGCAACCTGGAACGGCTCCTGTGGTTGGCTCTGAGCCAGCGCTGCGGTTGAACAGAACAGAACTCCCGCAATACCGATTACCCAGGTACGCGGCTTCGCCACTCGACGAACCATGCCGTAAGCCCCATCACACCAACACCCAACAGTACTACAGCAAAATCGAGAAGAAAACTCTCGTCATAAATAAGTCTAATTACTTGGCCGCCCAGTGAAAGCAACGAAGACACACAGAAGACAGGCAGCGAGTTGCGGCCGAAAGAGCACATAAGATCAGTAACCGGCCCCAGTGGACGTTCAAGAAGTGAAAAAAACGTATGGAACGCCAGCACGATTGTGATCAGGCTGACGACCCGGATCGGGGAGAGATAGGTCTTGTCGAACAAGAAAAACAGCCGCGGCTCGGGGACACGCATCGGATCGGGCCACATCTGGTTGAGGACGATATAGGCGCCAGCCACGAAGCCGATCCAGGCCACAGGCAGCAGACGCCGCGCCATGTCCCGGAAGCGTACGCTCTCTCGGGCCAATTCAGCAGACAGGAAGCCGAGCACAAGCAGGAGTTGCCACGATAAGGGATTGAAATACCATCGTTCTTCCGCTGGCCAGTGCGGAAAGCTTGTGCGCGTTACAAGGGCGAACAGATAAATTCCCAAGGACACCGCGAGTGCCGCCCACCGGTTCCAGCGATAGATGGCAATCACAGCCGGCGCGTACAGCAGCAGGACCACGTACAGCGGCAGGATATTGAAGTAACCGAGCTGATGGGTCAGCAGCACGATCCCGATAACAGTTCGGGTCGGGTCGTAGAAGAACGACCCAGCGTTGTGCCATTCCAGATACAACGGGTTGTTGCGGGTAATCGCCAGCGTTGCGAGCAGGGCGAGGGCCAGCACGGTGATGACGATTTGTGCACGGTAAAGTTGCAGGGCGCGCGACGTCAAACGGAACACGGTTTGTGAAATCGGCTCGGGCTTCTGTGGACCTCCCGTAGCGTAGGACAGCGACCATCCGGCCAGGAACACGAACAGTTCGGCAGCGTCCGCGATGGCATAGTTGCGCAGCGTCAGCGTTCCGAACCAGTTGCCGGGAATGTGATTGACATAGATCATCACGAGGGCCACGCCGCGCCAGAAATCTATAGCGTTTGCCGATCGCATCGGACCCGTAACTGTCGTTATTCGTTTGGATTTAGCGGCCGCGTTGGTCAATGGCGGCTGCGCGGCGCAGAACGAGGCTATGGCCCAATCCGTTCGATGCGGCAACCTACAATCTGTTGAAGTGGCAGGAGGTTGGCGAAAAGCCGACCTGATGCACGAAATCGCCATGTACTGTCATATTGCGGCAACGTAGAACGATCGAGGTAGGCGGAAGTTCATCCTGTGCGGATTTTTCCACTGCCTCGGAGTCGCCAAAGAACTGTACTCTTTGCTAGGCTTGTCTGTACGACGGAATCACGTTTGGGGGCACCTCCGCGCCCCGATTCAGAGAGGTGCTATGCGGTCACGAAAGCATTGGCTCTGGGGGGCCTGGACGAGTGCGGTTGTCGCCGCGGGGCTGTTCGTCTCCGCTGTAGAACCCACCCAGGCACGCACGCGCGAAAGCGCAGACGAGCAGAATTCGCTTCTCGGCAACTATCTCGCTGGCCGCTTTGCGCGGACACAGCATGATACGTCGGCTGCTGCCGATTTTTATACGCAGGCTCTCACCCGCGATCCTCAGAGCGAAGTCCTTATCGAGCAGGCATTCCTGATGGAGGCGGCGGAGGGGCGCTGGCCGGCCGCAGTCGATCTTGCTGGCCGTCTCGCAGAGCGTCAGGGCGCGCATCGCATGGCGCAGCTTGTCCTCGGCCTGCATGAGTTCAAGGAAGGCAACTTCGCTGCTGCCGATAAGCACTTCCAGAATGCATCGTCCGGTCCTATCGGAGAACTTACGTCGACGCTGGCACGCGCCTGGGTCAGCCTTGCGGCAGGTGACGTCGACGGTGCGTTGGAGCGGCTCAACACGGCGCGGCAAGCGGAGTGGGCGCAGTTCTATATCCGGTATCACCGCGCATTGATCGCCGACCTCGGCAAGCGTCCGGCGGTGGCACGGCAAACCTTCGAGCAGGTCTTCAAAGCCGATTCACGCACGCCGCGGACTGCAATGGCTTACGTACAGCACGCCGTGAACGCGGGCGACCGTAAGCTGGCGAGTGACGTGCTCAAGCAGCACCTCGCAAACTCGTCCGGAGAAGGACATCCGATGGTGCGCGAACTGCGCGACCGCGTGGATGATGGTTCACCGGTGCCACTCCTGATCGCCTCTCCTGCGGAAGGGCTTTCCGAGGTGTTCTATGGTCTCGGTGAAGCATTGACCGGCGAAGGCGGCGTCGCAATAGGCGGGCTTTACCTGCAGATGTCGCTGTATGTGCGGCCTGACTTCCCGTTCGCTCTCGCGGCCCTGGCCAATGTGCATGAGTCGACGAAGCGGCATGCGGAGGCGATCGCAGTTTACGAACGGATCGAGAAGGGCAGCTCGCTGCAGACGTCCATCGACATCCGCAAGGCCATCAATCTCAACATGATGGAGCGGCCCGACGATGCGAAACTGCTGCTCGACGGCCTGATCGCCAAAGATCCGTCCGATCTTCGGACACTTGATGCCGTTGGGACGATCCTGCGTGGCCGCAAGCGCTACGAGGAAGCTGTCGACTATTATACTCGCGCCATCGCGCTGATTCCGAAGCCGGACAAGCGGCATTGGGCTTATTGGTATGCGCGCGGCACCTCTTACGAACGGCTGAAACGGTGGCCGGAGGCGGAAGCCGACCTGCAGAAGGCGCTGAAGCTCAGCCCGGATCAGCCGTTGGTGCTGAACTATCTGGGTTATTCCTGGATCGACCAGAACAAGAACCTAAAGAGGGGGATGGCTTTGATCGAAAAGGCCGTCGCGCTCAAGCCGGACGACGGCTATATCGTGGACAGCCTTGGATGGGCGCATTACCGCCTGGGCAACTATCGGCAGGCGGTTCGTTTTCTGGAGCGCGCCGTCGAGCTGAAGCCGGAAGACCCGGTTCTCAACGATCATCTGGGTGATGCCCTTTGGCGGGTGGGACGTAAGCGGGAAGCCAGCTATCAGTGGCAGCAGGCGCTGACATTGAACCCCGAGCCGGAAGACGCCGAGAAAATCAAGGTCAAGCTGCAGAACGGGCTGATCAACAAACCTGACTCTCGGGAGACCAGAAAGCGCAGTCAGAAGGCTGCGGTCGCTGAGAGTGCCCGGAAAAAGCCAGTCGAAGCGAAAGCTGGTTCGGCCCAGCCAAATTAGGTGACGTACCGGCTGCTCTTCGAGGGCGCGCCGGTCGAAGCTGGCAGGCCACATCTAGACAACGTCGCAGGCCACGTCGGCGGCTGAAGAGTTTGGTTCGCACCCAGTGGATACGATCCAGGAATTGGCGCGCGCGAAGGTGAACCTCACGCTGCGTGTGGTCGGTCGGCGTGCGGACGGCTATCACGAGATCCAAAGCCTTGTGGTTTTTGCAGACGTCGGTGACGTCCTCACTTTGAGGCTCGGGGCCGATGCCGCGGTTGCCGTCGAGGGGCCGTTCGCTTCCGGAATTGTCGGCGAGAACCTTGTGGCACGCACGCTGGAGCGGCTGGCCGCGACGGAACCTGCGTTGCGTTTGGGTTCTGTGACGCTGCAGAAAAATATTCCCATTGCCGCCGGCCTTGGCGGCGGTTCAGCCGATGCCGCGGCGTTGTTGCGGGCGGTTCGACGCGCGAATCCCGAATTCGCGACACGGGTTGATTGGCACGGCGTGGCAGCAGGTCTTGGCGCTGATGTTCCCGTCTGTCTGGACCAGATACCAGCGCAAATGTGGGGGATCGGCGACAGGCTGCGACCCGTGCCGAACATGCCGCGTCTCGATGCCGTCCTGGTGAGGCCAGCCGTCGCCGCTCTTGCGGACAAGACGCGGCAAGTCTTTCGCCAGTTGGCCGCGGTGCAGATTGGAGCGGGGACCGATGGACCAGATCCGTTGCCGGCGTTCACGTCCGTCGAAAGCCTGCGCGTTTACGTGGCGGCGCAGAGCAATGATCTTGACCCGGCGGCCCGCCTCGTAATGCCAGATGCGGCTGAAGCCGAGGGCGTTCTGATTGACAGCGGGTGCCGTCTCGCACGGATGTCCGGCGCCGGGCCGAGTTGGTTCGGTCTGTTTGAAACCCGTGATCAGGCGGATGTCGCTGCTGGTAAAATCTCACATGCCTATCCGGATTGGTGGGTGCGTTCGGTGACCTTGGGATAAGTCTTCGGCCCTCGCCCAGACGGTCAACGGCCCTTCAGCGTGAACCCGATCAGCCCACCCATAACGGCCATCAAACCGATCCAGCCCAGGGCATCTGGCGGCGCTGCGCCGAGCAGAAACATCTCACCTAGTAGGGCAAACCCAACCTCTCCAGCCTGTGTCGCGTCCACGGCCGCGATCCGGTAGGGCTCACTCGACAGGTTGCGCGCGTAGATAAAAATCGTGGTCGCGAGGCAGCCCGCCAGCACCGCGATGATCCCGGTTGATATCAGTTGGTTGGTGCTCGGCGGTGGGGGCGCGGTGGCGGCAATCAGAATGATGAACAGCGGCAGCGCGCCGAGGGTCATCAGCAATACGGCAGCCGCTGGATCGGCGAGGACGTCAGCGCTTTCGCCTCCGGCGTGTTTGGCGCGATTGAGAAGCTGATTGCCGATCGGAAATGCGAATGCCGCGACGAGAACCGGCAGAACCCCGGCGAGGGCTTGCAGGAGCGAAACCCCATGCGACAATTGCCGGGCATTCAAAATGATAATGCCGAGGAAGATGCAGAGGAGGAAGACGAGGCCATGTAGCGGCACGCGTGAGCCAAATGCGCGGAGCACGAGAGGCGTCGCCAGAATTGTGACCTGCCATGTCGCAGCCACGATCCAGCCGGGAGCGTGATCTGCCGCAAAGCAGATTGCGGCGTAAAACACGCCGAACCCAATCCCGCCTGCGATCAGCCAGAACGTCAGCCGCTGCCAAAACAGCCGCAACACGCAGGCGAAAAACTTGGGGCCGCGCCACAGCAGCAGCCACCCGGCCAGCAGCACCGTCATGTAGAAATAGCGAAGCGAGGCGCTCCAGACCCAATGTCCGCCTTCGAGGCTCATGGCCCGGTTCAGCACGAACACGACGGAGAACAGAGCCGCTGCGAGTAGCCCAAGACCGAGCAGACGGGGCATCCCAGGCTGTTGTCGCTCGACCGGCACGTGGGAAGTGACGGCGTTGGACACGGGCGGCCCTTCAGATTTCAGAGCGGTGATTCAGTGAGCGCGTGCGATGCAGAACTCAACGACGTCGAGCATCGCCTTTTTGGGCTGGCTGTCGCGGAAGGTTGCGAGTGCGTCGCGCGCGACCGATCCATAATAGCGAGCCCGTTCGAGTGTTGCTTCGATCGCCTTGTGCTTGCGCATGAGGCCCATCGCGTGCTCGAGATCGCCATCACGGATCTCAGCGTCGGTCAGCGTGCGGCGCCAGAACGCGCGCTCTTCGTCCGACCCGCGACGGAACGACAGGATGACCGGCAAGGTGATTTTGCCCTCGCGGAAGTCATCGCCCACGGCCTTGCCGAGCTTTGCGCTGTCGCCGGAGTAGTCAAGCGCGTCATCGACGAGTTGGAAGGCGATACCGAGGGATTTTCCGTAGGACTTCAGCGCCGCCTGCTCTTCCACCGGACGATTGGCGATTGCGCCGCCGACTTCGGTCGCTGCAGAAAACAGCGCGGCGGTCTTGGCGTTGATGATCGCTAGATATTCGTCCTCGGTGGTGGACGTGTTCTTGGCCGCGGCAAGCTGCATGACTTCGCCCTCGGCGATCACGGCTGCTGCGTTCGAGAGGATTTTCAGGCCGGGAAGCGAGCCGACGTCGACCATCATGCGGAACGCCTGACCGAGCAGGAAGTCGCCGACCAGGACGCTCGCCTGGTTACCCCACAGGATCCGGGCGGCCTTCTTGCCCCTGCGGAAGTCGCTGTCATCGACCACATCGTCATGCAGAAGCGTCGCCGTGTGCATGAACTCGACGGCCGCGGCGAGGGGCACGGGACCGCTGCCGGTGTAGCCGCACAGCTTAGCCGACGCGATCGTGAGCTTGGGCCGAAGCCGCTTGCCACCTGAGTCGATTAGATGATGGGCGAGCTGGGGGATGAGCTCGACGTCCGAGATGGCTTTGTCCAGGATGATGCGATTG
>JAEYYQ010000020.1 GCA_023428365.1 Pseudomonadota bacterium
AGCCTGCCGGAAGGTATTCGGCTCAGCGAGCAGCCGCCGTACGTCGCATATGACGTCAAGCGTCAGGTTCCCAACGATCTGCCGCAGATGCCTGCGCGTGGAGAGCGGCTCGACCGCCCCCAGGCGCCGCCGACAGCTCCGCGTCCGTCAATTCCGGTTGCGGGAGCCGGGGCTTCAGCGGCAAGAGGACAAGCTCTTGAGCCAGCAGCTTCGGCGCTGAAGCGTGCCCTGCCTCCTCAGCGGCCGTCGCAGGCTCTTACGCCCGGTCTACCAGCGGCCCCTCGGCGCGAAACCAATCTTGAAGCGGCGCAAAAATCACCTGCCCCCCAACGCGCGTCGACACCTCCGGCTCCCCCAAAGGGCGCAGAGAACGCTGCGGCTCTTCAGCAATCCATCGCCCGTATCCACGAGGCTTGCCAGGCTCCGCCACTGTCACCGCCGGAATATCGCACTCTATTCGAAGCGATGGCTCAGGAGATCAACCAGTCGGGACTGCAAGGCTCCCAAACCTTGGCCAATATTGCGAGCCGGGGCCATGAGTCGGGCTATGAGTTCCGTCGTGACGACATCCACTTTGTGCTGGACGTCGTCGGCGAGGCCGATCCGTGGTTTGAGCAGGGTGCATCGGCCAACTTGTTCGCAGGCCGTTTCCGCAACTTCGTCGTTGCGCGCTGCCGCAGTCATGGCCTCAATCTAACGGCTGACGAGAGCGACCTGATCGATGCTTGGTTCATTGGCGCTCCGGCTCCGGCGGCCCAGCGCACGGCACCGCAGACCGCTGTTGCCCCTTCTGCTCGGACGGCAACTCAGCCACCACCAACTCCAGCCGCTGAACAAAGAGGGGGTCAGCGCTGGTGGTCGCTCGATGAACGTCCCGCATCAACCGAAGTGCGCGCCGCCCCGCCACGCGGCGCGATTGGTCAGCCCCTTGGTCCGACATCTTTTGCGGCCGGAACTGAGGACGTTATCGGCGATGATGAATTTCCCCGCATCGTGAGGACGCGTCTGCGCGGCTGAAATTGGCCGCCTGCGGTCTTTAATTGAGCCGGTCGCATGCTGAGGCATTCGACCGGCTTTTTCTTTGGAACAGGCATGCTTTAGGGGGCGACGCAGGAGCTTGCGCAGTCCGACGGTAGAGTGTTGTGATGCATCGGTTAGACCGATAGGACCAAGAGAGCAGGAGAGACGTCATGGAGCCGTGGCAGTGGCCGGAATCGGAGTGGCGTCGTCGCGTTTCACAGGTTCGGGCAGGCCAATCTCTCAAGCCTGACAGCTGGCCGGATGGTGCACGATGCGCCGTCACTCTCTCCTTCGATAGCGATCATGAAACCAACGAGCTACGCGACGGCGGGAATTCCATCGGACGGCTGTCCTGGGGCCAGTACGGTACGCGCGTCGGCGTTCCACGCATCTTGGAAACACTGAAACGCGCGGACATACCGGCGACGTTTTTTGTGCCTGCCGTCACAGCTCTCCTGCATTCCGATGAGCAGCGCCACGTGATCGCAGAAGGTCATGAGATCGGCTTGCACGGCTGGATTCACGAGCTGAATACGGCATTACCGGAGGCCAACGAGCGCGACCTGCACTTCCGTGCAGCCGACACGCTGGAGAAGATCACCGGCATTCGGCCAGTTGGAATGCGGACGCCATCCTGGGATTTTTCACCCGCGACGCTGAAGATCCAGCGCGAGCTTGGCCTTCTCTACGATTCTTCGCTGATGGCTGACGATGATCCTTATGAGCTCGTGGAGAATGGTACGCCCACCAACATCGTCGAGCTGCCCGTCGAATGGATCCGCGATGATGCGGCCTACTTCCTCATGCATCGCTTCCAGTCATTGCGGCCATATACGCCGCCTGAGGCCGTGCTGGAAATCTTTCGGCGGGAGTTTGACCGCGCCTATGCCGAGGGTGGCCTGTTCCTGCTGACCATGCACCCGCACGTGATTGGCTATCGCTCGCGGATGTTCATCCTCGAAGAGCTGATCAGCCATATGAGAAGCCACGACGGCGTCTGGTTCGCGACCCACGCGGATATCGCGCGCTACGTGACACCAGCCGTCTGGTGAAGCGAGCCGCGCAGCTAGGCTAGCTGCTTTCCCATGAAAATGCTGAGCGGGTCCGGTTGGTAATCGCCAAACGGATCACACTCGACAAACCCGCATTTGCGATACAGCCCGATCGCTTCAAGCTGATAGATGCCGGTTTCCAGCCGTAGCACGCTAACTCCGCGAGCCCGTGCAGCGGCTTCGATCGCATCGATCATCCGGCGGCCGATGCCTTTGCCTCGCACGGCCGGCGAAACCCACATCCGCTTCAACTCACCGGAGCCATCGGTTCCGACAATCAGCGCGCCACAGCCCACCGCCTTGCCTTCACGCCGGGCCACGAGGAAATGCGCGTTTGGTGCCGTCAACACGCTCAGATCGACGAGGTGGTTGCTCTCAGGCGGATAGAGGCTTTTCGAATACGCATCAGACGCCGCCAGAAACGCCGCGACTTCCGGCTGATCCGGTGTTTCGGCAGCAATCGTCAGCGGGCGCCTCGCCTCATTCTTCAGGCGCAGCCAGCGATTGAGAAACAGATCATTGCTGCCAGTCATTCGTCCACGCTCAAGCGAACTCGAGGATCACCGCATCGACTGCGAGACTGTCGCCAGCCTTGGCCTTGAGCGCCTTGACCACACCGTCGCGCTCGGCCTTCAAGATGTTCTCCATCTTCATTGCCTCGACGACGGCCAGCGGATCGCCCGCCTTCACCTCCTGCCCCTGCGTGACATGGATCGCTTTCACCAATCCGGGCATCGGACACAGCAGGAACTTCGACATGTCGGCGACGACACGCTCCGGCATCAACGCGACGAGCTGCGCCTCGCGTTCCGTATAGACCCGAGCAGGAACACGAATGCCGCGATAGTCGAGTTCATAGCCATTCAGGATCGGTCGCACCTGGACCGATACAGAGCGACCACCGACTGAGCCCGACCACACCGGCTGCCCAGGCCACCACGGTGACGATACGTCCAGGACTTCCCCGTCGTTGTCACCGAAGCGGACCTTTACTGCGCTGCCGAGTTCACCCTCCACGGACAAACTCTGCTTGCTGCCGCCAAGATCGACCACGCGACGGCTGGCAAAGCGGACGCTGCTACCACCCATCTGGCCGTCGATCTGCCGCCGGCGCCCGTTGGCGAGGTGATCGATTGACGCCGCCACAGCCGCAAGCTGCCGCAGCTCCTCACCCTCGGGAGCACGCGCTTTAAAGCCCGCCGGATACTCGTCCTTGATAAACGATGTCGACAACCGTCCCTCGCGCCAGCGCGGATGCTGCATCAACGCCGTCAGGAACGGAATGTTGTGCTGAATGCCGTCGATGTAGAAGGCGTCCAGCGCTTCTGCCTGCAGATCGATCGCCTCGGCACGTGTCGGCGCGTGCGTCACCAGCTTGGCGATCATCGGATCGTAGTACATCGAGATTTCGCCACCCTCGAACACGCCGGTGTCGTTGCGGACGGTCCCGCGATCCGTCGTTTCCTCTGACGGCGGCCGATACTTTACCAATCGTCCGATCGAGGGCAGGAAGCCGCGGAACGGATCTTCCGCATAGATCCGGCTCTCGACCGCCCAGCCGGAGAGCTTCACATCCTTCTGCTTGATGCTGAGCTTCTCGCTAGCCGCAACACGGATCATCTGTTCGACGAGATCAATGCCGGTGATCAGCTCCGTCACCGGATGCTCGACCTGCAGGCGGGTGTTCATTTCCAGGAAGTAGAAACTCTTGTCCTGACCGGCGACGAACTTCACCGTGCCCGCAGAGTCGTAGTTCACTGCCTTGGCCAGCGCGACGGCCTGCTCGCCCATCGCCTTGCGCGTCTTCTCGTCCAGCAACGGCGACGGTGCTTCCTCGATGACCTTCTGGTTCCGTCGCTGGATCGAGCATTCGCGCTCGCCGAGATGGATCACGTTGCCGTGCTTGTCGCCGAGCACCTGGATTTCGATATGGCGCGGATCGACGATGAACTTCTCGATGAACACGCGGTCGTCACCGAAACTGGACTTCGCTTCCGACCGGGCCGACTGGAACCCTTCCTCGACCTCCTTCCGGCTCTCGGCGATGCGCATCCCCTTACCGCCACCACCGGCGGACGCCTTGATCATCACCGGATAACCGATCTCGTCGGCAATGCGGACAGCCTCCTTGGCATCTGCAATCTCGCCGAGATAGCCGGGCACGGTCGACACCTTGGCGGCAGCCGCAGCACGTTTGGATTCGATCTTGTCACCCATCGCAGCAATCGCGCCTGGGTTCGGGCCGATGAAGACGATGCCCGCCGCCGCGAGTGCTTTCGGAAACGCCTCACGCTCCGACAAAAAGCCATAGCCCGGATGAACCGCCTCGGCGCCTGTTGCCCTACAGGCTTCGATGATCTTCTCGATGATGAGGTAGGATTCAGCCGCAGGCGGAGGACCGATATGCACAGCCTCGTCAGCCATCTCGACATGCAGCGCGTCACGGTCAGCGTCGGAGTAGACCGCGACCGTCTTGATCCCCATCCGGCGCGCCGTCTTGATGACGCGGCATGCAATTTCGCCGCGATTGGCGATCAGGATCTTCTTGAACATCGACTAGGCTCGTCCCTCGGCGTGGAGTCGGCGTAGTGCCGGGTGGCCAGTTGTAGACCGGCCGCTGGATGCGGTAAACCGCTCCCCGAGTAGCTGTTGTCATGGGCCGGGTTTATAGTCGGCCGGTAGGCTGGCGTTTGGCGGGGAGCGGGGGATCATGGTCGCATTCAAAGACCTATGGAACGGTCATCCGATTAACGAGTCGGTGATGGCGCCGTGCATCGCGCATCAGGACCTCACCAACTTGGAAGGTACCGCGATCAAACGCGGATTTCCGGTGTTCTCCAATCAATGCGCCATCAGGATGGGTGTCGCGCTGAAGCGGGCCGGTGTGCTGCCTGGACAAATCTCCGGTTGCGCCCACTGCTCCGTCCACCCGCGTGACGAGATGCATTTCATCAACGCCACGCAGCTCGCCAACGCCATCGCCCGCGCCAACCTGCCTGGCTTCGCGCCCGTCGAGAAGATCACGGGCGCCGATGCGTCTGCCTTTTATCCCAAGCTGTTCGGGCGCACCGGCATCATGTTCATCGAGGACTACTGGCAGCGCAGTTCCGACCCGCCCGGCCGGCCGACCGGCGACCATATTGACGTCTGGAACGGCTACCGGTCGTCTGCGAAATGGCTGATGGAGTGGTTCTCCTGGCTTGGCTACTACTCCAACTATGCCGAGGCCAAATCCATCTGGTTCTGGGAAGTGAAATAGCCCCGGAACCGACGAGGAGCTGAACTGATGCGATATCTGGTTGCGATGATTTTCGCGGTCGTGGCAGCAGGCGCGACCACTGTTTTTGTGAGTTCGCCCGTTGCCTCGTGGGTCGTGAGCAAGTTCGCATTCGAGAGCCCGGACGAGGTCGCCGACCTGCATTCGCTGGTCTTCATGGGCGTTAACCTTCTCGGGCTGGCGGTCGGCTGGACTATCGGCTGGTGGCTCGGCGGGTTAGGACGGAAATCCGAAGCCTGACCGCAACCTTTGCTCCGCGGCCCGCCACCGACTATATGTCCGGGGCAAACGCGGAACAAAACCGATGAAACTGTTTCTACTGGCGAGCGCGGGCGGCGCCTTGGGTGCAGGCGCACGTTATCTTGTCTATCAGCACGTGACGAGGCTGTGGGGAGCGGCATTCCCGTGGGCCACCCTGCTCATCAACATCAGCGGATCGCTGCTGATCGGAGTTCTCGTCGCCATCCTGTTGGAGCGGCTGCCCGACACCACTGCGCTCAGGGTCTTTCTGATCACAGGTATTCTCGGCGGCTTCACGACGTTCTCTGCCTTCTCATTCGAGGTCGTTGAGCTGATCGAACGGGCAGAAGTCACCTACGCCCTACTTTATGTGACAGGTTCCGTCGTGCTCTCTGTTGCTGCCTGCTGGATTGGACTTGTGACTACGAGAGCCCTACTGCCATGAGCTACCCCGTCGAAACTATTAAAGTCCGCCCGGACGAGCGGGGAATGCGGCTCGACCGGTGGTTCAAGACCCACTACCCCGACGTCACCCACGGCTATCTGCAGAAACTGCTACGCTCGGGGCAAGTGCGGGTGGACAGCCGGCGCGTGCAGGCGAACGAACGGCTCGAAGCCGGATCGCAGATCCGGGTGCCGAAGGTCGTTCGCCAGCCGCCAAAGAAGAAGCCATCCCTTGCTCCGCCGCCGGGCCTATCCAAGGCAGATCGCGACTTCATCGAGCGCATGATCCTGTTTGAGGACGACTATGTGCTGGTGCTGAACAAGCCGTTCGGGATCGCGGTCCAGGGCGGAACGGGCACCAAGCGGCACATCGATGGCATCCTTGCCGGAATGGCTGACCGCTTCGGCGACCGGCCCCGGCTGGTGCATCGGTTGGACCGCGATACGACCGGTGTTCTGCTGGTCGCCAAGACGCGTGACGGCGCGGCCAAGCTGGGGCGCATATTCCAGACCCGCTCAGCCGCGAAGACGTACTGGGCGCTGGTAAAGGGTATACCGAGGCCGCCGCAGGGACGGATTGAGGCTGCTTTGGTGAAGGCGGCTGGTCCCGATGGCGACCGCGTGCGTAAGGCTGCGCCCGGCGAGCAGGACAAAGCAATGCATGCGACGACGCACTATTCCGTCATCGATCGCGTCGGCCAAAAAGCTGCATGGGTGTCCCTGAAACCGGTGACGGGCCGCCAGCATCAGCTTCGCGCGCATATGGAGCTGATCGGCCATCCGATTGTCGGCGACAACAAATATGAAGGTGGTCTCGATCTCCCGGCTGAGGAAATCGAACCCAAGTTGCATCTCCACGCGCGTCGCCTCGTGCTGCCGCATCCGGCGGGCGGCGGCGCAAAGATCGACGTCACGGCACCGCTTCCCGAGCATATGCTTCGGACCTGGG
>JAEYYQ010000030.1 GCA_023428365.1 Pseudomonadota bacterium
TCGTCAACGGAGTGTTCCGTCGGCTGAGGACATGAGTTGCCGGATCGCGCAGAACGCCGAGGCTGGTGCCGTCCATCGGAACGAGCTCGCCGGTTTCGGCGTTGCCGACCAGACGATACTCGCGCATCCCCAGGAACGTGAACTGGCCGTCGAGCAGCCACCGGCAGAAAGCGAGCGATTCCGACAGCAGTCCCGGCGCGATTGCCGGCGGCGAACCCTGGAGCGTGCGCACGGCACGGTCCAGCCTGTCTGTCATTGCATGCCAGTCGGCGACCGCGACACGGACATCGTCGAGGACGGTCGATAGGCTATCGGTGAGGCTTTTCAGCGCATCTTCCGTCGTCGGACTGAGAACCAGAACGATCCAGCTTTCCTGGCTTCCATCGCCCCAGTTCCGGTCGCCGGGACCGAGGATTTTGTTGAGCTTGCCCTGTCCGGAGCGGCTGACCTTCAGAATCGGATGCAGCACCATGCTGGCGGTAAGACCGCGATGCTGGATCTCCGCGATGATGCTGTCGACAAGGAAGGGCATGTCATCGTTGATGATTTCGATGACGGTGAAGGCGTGTGGTCCCTTCTCAGTCTCGAGCGTGCGCTCTTGCGCACGAATGGCGTGATGCCCGGGCACCCGGCTCTGCGCAAAGGCCAAGGCGTCGCGCGAGATGGCCGCGAGCGCCTGCGGCGTGAACTGCTCGACACCGTCCGGTGCGCCGGCGAACAACAATGTCGAGAAGATCTTGAGATCCCCGCCAGTTCCCAGATGCGGGGCGATGCTTGCCATGATGGCGTCCTCGTCGAGGGGGGCTTCAAGCGCCATATTCGGCTCCAAGGATGGTTGAACTGCGCGCAGATTGCTATCGCGCGAGACAGGCGACGGGTGATGTTTCATCATACCACAAGGTGCGACGATCCTGAGATTGGCAAAGGAGTACGACAATGGCGAAACGAACACGTGACGCCGTCACAAGTCTTGATCTCGGCCACGACGCGAAGCCCACGCCGGAGATTGCGACATATTTCAGCAAATGCCAGGAAAAGCTCGGGTTCGTGCCCAACGTGTTGCGCGCCTATGCATTCGATAACGTCAAGCTGCAGGCGTTCATCGATATGGTCGACGATCTGATGCTGGGAGACAGTGGCCTCAGCAAGCTGGAGCGCGAGATGATCGCCGTCGCCGTCAGCTCGGTTAACCATTGCCACTACTGCCTGACGGCCCATGGCGCCGCCGTGCGGTTGCGTGGCGATCCTGAACTCGGGGAGCTCATCGCGCAGAACTACCGCGCGGCTCGCCTTGATCCGCGACAAAAAGCGATGCTGGATTTCTCGGTAAAGTTAACCGAAGAGCCGGACAAGATCGAGGAGGCGGATCGCCAGAGATTACGCGATGTTGGCTTCTCAGATCGCGATATTTGGGACATTTCTGCCGTTGCCAGCTTCTACAACATGTCAAACCGTCTTGCCGCGGCGACAGAGATGCGGCCAAATCCGGAGTATCACGACATTGCCCGCGCGCGATCCAAGCCCGGACATGCCTGAATTGGCGCGCAGCATCTTTTTTTTCGTGCTTCATCGTGCCATTTTGCTGCGGCGCGAGGCTTGCCCAACTGATTGGGCCGCCAGCTGAATCGCCAGCTAAGTTAGTGTTGTGGAGAAGATGCGAAATTCCATCGCGATCATGAACACCAAGGGGGGCGTCGGCAAATCCACGATCGTGCTGGCGTTGGCGGAGACCCTGGCGGTGTTTCACAACAAGAACGTCCTAGTGATCGACTCTGACGCCCAGGCGAGTATCAGCTCGATGCTGATGACGCCTGCGAGCCTGCATGAGCTTCAAAGCAACGGGCTCTCGCTGGTTGACTATCTGGTTGCTTCGGTCCTGAACAATCGCCCGGTCGACTGGCCACAGTTTGTGGTGCGGGGAGTGTCGGATATCGATGATGCCCAGTCCGTCTATCTGATCCCCAGCGACATGCAGCTCACTCTTCTGGAGCGAGAGGTGTCTCGGGAGAGCGCGCACGCAAAGCTGCGCTCGACCATTCGTGGTCTTCTGAACAACCTGCGCTCGGTGTTCGAAATCGTGCTGATCGACTGTCCGCCGGGATTGTCGGTCTTGACGGAATCCTGGCTGCGAGAGGCGGACTTCCACATTTCACCGACCAAGCCGGATTATGTCTCGGCGTGCGGCCTGGAAGTCTTCCGCCGGTTCAAGACGCTCAATCCGGAGATGGGATTTGCGGAGAACCTCGGCGTTCTCGTCAACATGAAGGATCGTAGCTCGCTGGTTGATGACGAGTATCACCGTTGGCTCAACGAGAATCCGGAAAACCGTTGCTTCGAAGCGGCGATCCCTCGGATCAGCGCTATGCAGAATGCAGCGCGGTTCTCGACGATGGAGCGTTCGTATCAGGCCAAGTATCCCGGTGAAGCGGGAACCGCCATGCGTGCCTTCGCGCAGGAAGTGCTGCAGCGGATGGCGCTCGCCAATGGCGAGGTCACGGAAACTGTAGCGCCCGCCGTGGCCCAATCGCGCAACTAGCCTCAGCAGAGATCTGCCTATTCGCCGCACCGTGCCGCGCTTGTGTGACGGTCGCTCGCCAGCGATATGCGCCTGACTGAAGGGTCGCGCCGGACCGTTCAACGCGTATTGGAGTGCGTCAATGAAGGTCGGTATGTCGTCCCTTATTCGGGGGCTGGTGGCATTGGCCGCAATCGTCGTGGTTTCTGGCAGCAGTGCCGCGCAGTCGCCGCCTTACGGTCGCTGGCTCGCCGAAGACATCAACGGCGGTGGCGTCATTGATCGTCTGCAAACCACCCTCGATATTTCGCCAGAGGGGCGTGCGACCGGTTTCGGCGGCTGCAACAATTTCATGGGATCGGTGACGATCGATGGCACGACTGTCTCCTTCGGACCGTTGGCGAGTACGCGTAAGGCTTGCACGCCAGCGGTGATGGATCAGGAGAACAAATTCCATCAGGCGCTGTCCGCCGCCAAAGGTTGGCGGATCGACGAGCAGAGCAAGCTCGTCCTCACGAATGCCGCAGGCAACGTGGTGGCGAAACTGACCCGCCTCTAGCCGGTCAGATGTCTGCTGCGTCCAGCTAGGATGCGTTTCCGATCCGGTTGATCAGCGCCATCGCGGCTGCGGGGTTCGCCTCCTTGTGGCCGCTGATGACGTAAAGGAACACGTCCCGGCTTTTGCCGTCGGCTTTTTGCGATGTCAGGCTTTTCAAGCCTTTAGGGATCTCACCGGAGGCCCATTGCCGCGCGCGTTCGGCCCATACGTTGAGTGCCTTGCCGGAATAGCCTGTCGCTTCCTCCTCAGACGTTCCCATGATGCGCGCGTAGACGAACGGTGCGGTGATATCGGCGATCTGAAGAAACTTCGAATCCCCTGCGATCACGATTGCCACGCTGTACGCGCGCGCCAGCTCGACGAACTCGGGCGTGTTGAAGCTGTCGTGACGCACTTCGACGACATGACGGATCTGGTGCCCTTCGATCGACTTGGGAAGCAACTTTAGAAAACCTTCAAAGTCCGCAGGATCGAATTTCTTGGTTGGCATAAACTGCCACAGGATCGGCCCGAGCTTCTTGCGCAGGTTCATCAGGCCGCCGGTAAAGAACTTATCGAGGGATTCGCCAGCCTCCGACAGCACGCGCCGGTTGGTCGTGAAGCGCGAGCCTTTGACCGAGAACACGAAATCGTCGGGAGTTTCGTCATGCCATTTGGCGAAGCTCTCGGGTTTCTGCGATCCGTAGTAGGTGCCGTTGATCTCAATGGATGTCAGCTTGCGGCTGGCATATTCCAGCTCACGCTTCTGTGCGAGGCCATCGGGATAGAACGTTCCGCGCCAGGGCTCGAAGGTCCAACCCCCGACGCCGATGCGGATATCACCCGCTTTGGACTTGGCCATATCCGGTCTCCTTTGTCGCCGCCACAAGCTGGCCTACCATAGACCAACGGCCAGGAAATGGCTGGCGTTGGCGACCCTGCGGCGTTGCCGGCGTGCGATCGCGCCGCAATCTGAACGCCGCTTGGTTAATCGGGGTAATTGCGGAAATGCGCGGAGCCATGTAAGGCCGTCTCAGCCGCCGCCCGTTGCGACATCCAGGGTGGTCAGCCAGACGCGGTCACTGACCCAAGAACTTCGGTTCGCAAAGAACCTCTTTGAAAGCAAAGGGTGGGGTAGTCTATTGACTGGACAAGTTGCCGAGCTGGACGCCGCAGACG
>JAEYYQ010000097.1 GCA_023428365.1 Pseudomonadota bacterium
CGGACTGATCTTTGCACTGATCGCGTTTGCCATCAGCGCGATTTCATTCCCGATGGTGCTGGACCGCGATGTCGATGCCGCAACAGCCATGCGGACATCCGTGCGCGCAGTTACAGAAAATCCGACGACGATGGGCCTCTGGGCCATCATCATCGCCGGAACCTTGGTGCTGGCCTCGCTGCCGTTCCTGGCAGGCTTAATTGTTGTGCTACCGCTGCTGGGTCACGCGACGTGGCATCTCTATCGGAAAGTTGTCGCCCCGGCCGAATAACGACACAAGAGGCGCACGAACCTAGCCCTTGGTGATCTCGGCGAAGTAGGTCGCATCAATGCTGCCTCCGGTCAGAACGGCGGCAATCGTGCGCCCTTCTGTCGGCAATTTGCCCGTGAGGATCGCTGCGAGCGAAACCGCGCCGCCAGGTTCGACGACCAGCTTCAATTCCTCGAAGGCGAAACGGATTGCTGCGCGCACTTCGTCGTCGGTGACGACGAGACCACCTGAAAGGTTCGCCTTCGCAAGTGGGAATGTGATCTCGCCTGGGGACTGCGCGAGCAACGCATCGCAGATTGATCCCGACGTCTTGGTGTTGCGCTCGCGCTTGCCGCTGATCAGGGACCGCCTCAGGTCATCGAATCCGTCCGGCTCCACGCACATCACCTCGACGGATGGATCGGCATGCTTCGCCGCAAGTGCGATGCCAGTCACGATCCCACCGCCGGAACAGCCGCACAGGATGGTATCCAGCTTGGCACCGACCGCCTCGGCCTGCGCCATCAATTCCAAGCCTACGGTTCCCTGGCCGCTGACGACGTCGAAGTGGTCGTAAGGCGGGATGAAGGCCGCCTGGCGCTCCTTGCACAGCGCAATGGCCATGGCGTCGCGATCGTCGGTATCGCGATTGTAGAACGTCACCTCGGCGCCGAAGGCGCGCGTCCGGGCAACCTTCATGGCCGGCGCGTCCTGCGGCATGACGACGAGAGATTTCAAGCCGCACAGCGTGGCCGCAGCCGCCACACCTTGAGCGTGGTTGCCGGATGAACAGGCAACAACACCACCGGGATACTGCGTGCGGTCCACCTGTGAGATCGCGTTATAAGCGCCGCGGAATTTGAACGAGCCGACCCGCTGCATGGTCTCCGCCTTCAGCAGGATGCGTCCGCCAGTACGGGCGTTGAGAGCGGGATGCTCGATCAACGGCGTGCGGACGGCCAACGATCCAATCCGCTCCCCGGCGGCAACCACATCGTCATAGGTCGGCAGGCGTTGCTGCATGAAACTCGGGCTCCGATGTCCGTTTGAAGCCGGGCGCTGCCGCGGCGGCGGGCACAATAGGCCATCGCTATCGGAAAACACAGAGGCAATTGCGACGGTATTTCGTGCGGCGCCCGAACAAAAAACCGGCCAGGAGCCCCCTGCCCCCAGCCGGTTTTCGTCGGCAAGCCGGACGTTGTCGACCACGTCCGCCCGCTCCCCCCGGAGCTCGTTACTGCGCTTTTGCAGCAGCAGACCAACACGTCGGCCTGCTCAATGATTCTGCTGGTGTTTCTGCCACTCGTTAGCGGCGGAGGCAACCCGCTTCGTCCCAATTACAACAGTAATGATGCCGGACAGCCACGCTTGGAACGATGCGTTCTACGCTCAGTTTTGAAGTTATGCCGGTGGCACTTGCTGCCTGATCGCGAACAGATGATCGACGGGGCCGCTGCCGTGGCCGACACGCGCCCCTGCTCCCGCCTCCAGCGCGCGCCAGACGTAAAGCTTGGCGCGCGAGACCGCCGTCTCCAACGTCTCACCACAGGCCAGCAGCGCGGCGGCGGCGGCGGCCAAAGTGCATCCGGTCCCGTGTGTATTGCGCGTGGCAATGCGCGGCATCGAAAGGCGCTGCATTCCACTATCAGTCATCAGAATGTCGACGGCCTCTTCCTGCGTCCCATGCCCGCCCTTGAGAAGAACGGCCTTGCAACCGAGGGCCTTCAATCGCGCGGCCTGATCGACCATCGCGGCCTCATCGGTGGCCTCGGCGGTGTCGAGCAATCGCGCGGCTTCCGGGAGATTGGGCGTCAGCAATGTCGCGCGCGGGATCAAGCGGGTTCGCACCGCGCCGATGGCGGCAGGATCGAGAAGAACGTCGCCGCTGGTTGCCACCATCACGGGATCGCACACCAGCGGCAGAGAAGTCTGCTGCGCGACCGTGTCCGCGACCGCCGTGATGATATAGGCGTTGGCGAGCATTCCGGTCTTCGCAGCGCCGACTGAAAGATCCGAGAATACCGAATTCATTTGAGCGGTGACGAACTCTGGCGGAATAGCAAAAACAGCGTCGACACCACGCGTATTCTGAGCCGTCAATGCTGTGAGAACAGACGCACCGTAAACGCCGAATGCCGAGAACGTCTTGAGATCGGCTTGAATACCCGCGCCGCCGGAACTGTCGGAGCCTGCGATCGTCAAGGCGATGGCGGCGTGTCGTTTGTCGTTCGTCATATCGTCCTGCCGAGTTCAACGGGCGAACACGCGTACTTTGAGCTCAATTACCGGTCCCTTCCTTCAGGATGTCCGTCTGCAGGGATTTCGGTGTGAACCGCTCTTCAATCGTCGCGAGGTTGGGGAACGTCTCGATCATCCACTGGCCAAGCC
>JAEYYQ010000136.1 GCA_023428365.1 Pseudomonadota bacterium
CGCATCACCAACGTGCCATCCTACGTGCACGCCACCGGGCTGGAGGCTGATGTTCCCGGCATGGGGCGCCTGAAGGCCGATGTTGCCTATGGCGGCAACTTCTACGCGATCATCGAGCCGCAGGAGAATTTCCACGGCCTGGAGCATATTCCACCGAGCCAGATCGTTGCGCTGAGCCCCGTGGAGCGCCGCGCATTTGCAGAAGCTTATTCGTTCGTGCATCCCGAAAAGCCGGAGATCAACGGCCTCGGCCACGTCATGTGGACCGGCAAGCCCACCCAGCCCAACAGCAGCGCCCGCAACGCCGTTTTCTACGGTGAGAAGGCCATCGATCGCTCGCCCTGTGGAACAGGCACATCGGCGCGCATTGCGCACTGGGCCGCGCAGGGCAAGCTCCGCGAGGGCGAGGACTTCGTGCACGAGAGCATCATCGGCTCGCAGTTCATCGGCCGTATCGTCGGTCGCACGAAGGTCGGCGAGCACGATGCGATCATCCCGTCCGTGCAGGGCTGGGCACGCGTCACCGGCTTCAACACGATCCTGGTCGACGATCGCGACCCATACTGGAAGGGCTTCCAGGTCGTCGATTGATCTCAGTTCGCAACCGCTGGAGCCGGTGCTTGCGCGGGCGGTGACACGTCGTTGACCTCGACGATGATCCGCTCGACCAGGTTCAACGCGTCCTCGCGGAAGGATTTGCGGGACGCGTCGCGGCTGTAGAACATATGCCCGCCCGGGTAGACGATCGACGAGACGCGCTGCGCATCGCCGTAGATGGGCAGCTGGTCGAGCACCAGCTCATTGGCGAAATACGGCGTAACCAGATCCGTATACCCGTGCGTGACCAGCACACGCAGACGCTTATCCAGAGCCAACGCTTCCTTCAGTTCATTGACCGATTCCGGCGGTGAAGGCGAGTTGCCCCACTGCCAGCGGCGGTTCACCTCGCCGCTCATTTTCACGTACTTGCGATCGGTCCGATAATTCAGCTTGTCTCCGTAAAGCTGGAGCATCGCGGTCGTCATCGGGGCGTTGAGCGCGGTCGTGAACGGATCGCGATAGTGGCGACGGCCTGACGTCGGATCTGGATCGATGCCACGAATGCTGGCGTCGTACATGCTGGCCAGCTTGCCTTTCGGGCGATTGATTTCCTCCACATAGGTCCGGCCGGAGATACGTCCGCCATAACGCCTGACCACATCCTCCGAAAGACTGGTGATCTCCGCGATTTTGGCGACAATTCGCGTGACCGCCACATTATCGCGCGGCCCCCGCATCAAATCTCTCAGATATTCATCGCGGGCGTACTCCTCAACGGCGCGCAGACGTTCACGCGTCGCCTCTTCGCCGCGCCGCTCCAGTTCGGCGGCAGCCAGAGATGGCAGCAACGAGACGTACGACAGGGGCGGATGTCCGCCACGGCGGCCGGCGAAATCGAGAACCGGCGACACCAGCATCATGGCATTCAGCGCCACACCATGTCGGGTTTCCAGCGTGCGGGCGATCTTCGGGCCGCGAAACCCGCCATAACTCTCACCGACCAGCAGCTTCGGAGAGGTCAGACGCCCTGCCTTCTGCAGCCACGAGTGCATGAATTGCGAGATCGACTCGATATCGCCGTCGATCGACCAAAAGTAACGGGCGCCGCCCGTCTCGCGGTTGCCGCGCCCGCGCCGTCCCGCGTCACCATCTTCGCTGCTGTTGTCGTTGTCGGCCTGACTGCCGGTGATCTGGCTGTAGCCGGTGCCAACGGGATCTATGAACACCAGGTCGGTAAAGTCGAGCCAGGTTTCTGCGTTAGGAAGAAGCGGTGCGGGCGCAGATGGCGAGGCCGCAGCCTCTTCCAGCTTCAGCCGCCACGGCCCCAGCGCGCCGATATGAAGCCACGAGGACGACGAGCCCGGGCCGCCATTCATTGCGAATGTCACCGGGCGGTTCAGAACCGACGCGCCTTTCAGGGTGTAGGCCACATACGCGATCTCGGCCAATGTCTTGCCGCTGGCGTTGGTGATCGGGATCGATCCGGCAGTGGCTGTAAAGTTGAGCGTACGATCCGGCAGTTCCAGAACATGCTGCGTCACCGAATCCGCCGGCAAGCGCTGCGCAGCGGAGACCTGCTGCTCCTGCGCATGAAGAGGAACAGAGGCGACGGCAAATGCGAAAGCGATAACCGCACACGTCATCCATCTGGACGCAGTCTTATACGTGTAAGCCATGGTGACGAAGCTCCCGGAGCCGATGCGCGGTTGTGGAGTGATCAAAGCACATCCGGAAGTAAAAAACGTGGCAGATCGAAAAACATTCGCCGCATCGAGGCCATGGACTCATCGAATCCGATAACATCCTCGCGAACTGCCGCTGAAGGCTCGGAATGCCCCTTCTCATCCACCTCGCCATCGTCCTGCTCAGCGTATCCAGCCTGATGCCGTCGCCTGCTCTGAGCCAGAGCAATCGCGGGGCGATGTTCCCTGATAGCGAGCAAACTATCGAGCCGGGCTTGCGAGCTTTCAAACGGCCCAAAGTGGACAGGCCGCTGCCCGATGGCATCCTCGTCCGCGGCACGCGCAATATTGACGCCGCATGGTTTTCCGGGCCAACCGACCGCTATCGGCACTTTTCTCTGGGGTCCCAGCACGAAGCAGAGGCGCTTGTTGTTTCCACGGCGGACCGACGCGTTCTGCGGCTGCAATTACCGCCAGACAGCGTCTTCGAAGATCGCGAGCCTCGGCTCGCCGATGTCGACGGTGATGGCCTGGACGAAGTGATCGTCGTCCGCTCCTACCTCAAAACCGGGGCCGCTCTGGCTGTCATCGCGGTTCGCCCTGATGGACTGGAGATTATCGCCGAGACGCCTCCAATCGGAGCACCGTTCAAATGGCTGAACCCGGCGGGCGTTGGCGATTTCGACGGAGACGGCCGACCTGACATTGCGCTGGTACGGATGCCGCATCTCGTAGGTGAACTTGAAGTGTGGACACTGAAGGACGGCAATCTGGTCCGCACCTATACCGAGGACAATGTTTCCAACCACGCCGTCGGTTCACAGCACTTCCGGCTGTCAGCCGTTGCCGATTTCGATGGTGATGGCATTGCCGACCTCGCCATTCCGTCGTTCGACCGGCGGTCTCTCCGGATTTTGGCATTCCGCAAGGGGCGCGTCCGGGAGATCGACACTATCCTGCTGCCAGCGATTGCCGCCGAGAATTTCTCGGTTGAAACCAAGGACGGACGTGCTGCGGTACGCATCGGTCTGAACGGCGGGCGCAGCGTCGTTGTCACGCCCTAGATCCAGGCTCGCAGAAGCCGATCAAGCTGATAGACTGCAACGATAATTCCATCCGGACGTGACCAACGCGAAAGGCCGCCATGCCTGACTCTATTCTCCCCGAGAGCTTGTTTCCAAAGGCTCCGTCCGCATCTGCGCCGCGACGGGTCTGGCTCGCAGGAACAGACGATCGCCAGGATGCTCTGGACGGGCTGACCGATGTTCAGCGGGCGTGGCTGAAAGAGATGCAGTTCAACGGCACAGCGAAGAAAGCCATTAACATCCCAGCCGCAGACGGTCGCCTCGCTGGCATCGTGCTCGGTATCGGTGATGGTCAGGCGGGTGAACCGTCGGGTCCGTCGTCGCTGCTACTCGGGCAGCTCGGCGCAAGTGCGCCTTCCGGCATCTACGAATTGGCGACAGTTCCGAACGATCCGGAGACTGCAGCGATTGCTTGGGGCTTGGGGGCTTACAAATTCCGCCGTTACAAAGCGAATGGCAACGAAGCTGCGCCGGGCCTCGTTTTGCCGGCCAACGCGGATCGCGCAACGGTTGAGCGCATTGTCGAGGCCGTCTGGATGGGCCGCGACCTGATCAACACGCCGGCCAGCGATCTCGGACCTGCCGAGCTGGAAGCAGCCGCCCGCACGCTCGCCGAACGCCATGACGCGGCAGTGCACGTCATCGCAGGCGATGAGCTGGCTGCCGAATTTCCGATGATCCATGCCGTAGGCCGCGCCAGCACGCGCCCTCCACGGCTGATCGACATCACGTGGGGCGATACCGACGCGCCCAAGATCACGCTGGTCGGCAAGGGCATCTGCTTCGATACCGGCGGGCTGGACATCAAGACGCCGGCCGGAATGCTGATCATGAAGAAGGATATGGGCGGCGCGGCTGCAGCGCTGGCGCTTGGCCACATGATCATGGGGCTGAAGCTGAAGGTGCGTCTCCGCATTCTGATCGCCGCCGCTGAGAACTCAATTTCGGGCAACGCTTTCCGTCCGGGTGACGTGCTGCGCAGCCGGACCGGCCGGACCGTCGAAATCGGCAACACCGACGCCGAGGGCCGCTTGGTCCTGGCCGATGCCTTGGCTCTCGCCGCTGAGGAGAAACCCGAGCGGTTGATCTCGTTCGCGACCCTCACTGGCGCTGCCCGTGTGGCACTCGGCGCGGATCTTCCGCCGCTGTTTTGCGATGATGATACGTTCGCGGTGGATGTGATGGATGCCGGACGACGCATCGGCGATCCGGTCTGGCGGATGCCGTTCTGGAACGGCTATGAGCGTAACCTGGACAGCGACGTCGCCGACATGAACAACGTGTCCGACGGCCCGTTCGCAGGTGCCGTCACAGCTGCATTGTTCCTGCGCCGCTTCGCGCGTCAGGCGCCGTGCTATGCCCACTTCGACATCTATGGCTGGCGTCAGGCAGGTCGTCCCCTCGGGCCTAAAGGCGGCGAAGTCCACGCTGCGCGCGCCGTTTTCCAAGTCCTGAG
>JAEYYQ010000138.1 GCA_023428365.1 Pseudomonadota bacterium
CGGCAAACCTGAACATGCCAGCGCCGCGATCGGCGCCGACGCCCCTGGCACGGTGATGACACGATGGCCGGCCTCCAACGCCTCCCGCACCAGCTTGAACCCCGGATCGGAGACCAGCGGCGTGCCCGCATCGCTGATCAATGCCACCGCCCGCCCTGCAGCAAGCTCCTCCAGCACGCGCGGGCGCTCTCGATCCTCGTTGTGCTCGTGATACGGCGCGAGACTGCGAGATAGCCCGTAATGGTTCAGCAATTGCCGGCTGTGGCGCGTATCCTCGCAGTAGACGATATCGGCGCCAGCCAGAATCCGCATCGCACGCAACGTCAGATCCGCCAGATGACCGATCGGCGTGGCAACGAGATACAGAGCCGGTTCTACGGGCTGAGCCAGAACGTCATCGAGACGCGCAAGCACGTTCGCGCGCAAAGAGCTGGTTGCATTTTCAACAACCTCCTTGCGAATCTGCCGATTTTTCGCCAAGCCATCGCTCCAGTGTCGAAATTGGCGGGAGGCGGGGAACTCCAGCCTTCTTCAACGTAGTCGAAATAACGCCGATGTTGCAGGCTTGAACTGTCGCGACGGATGTATAAGTGGGCCCTCGGGCAGGTCGGGAACGAACATCATGGTTGCATCGGCGGCATATGCCCGCTCCCTGCTGGCTTTCATCGCGTGCCTGGCCGCACTGCTGCTGGCCGCGTGCGCCATCCCCGGCGGTAGCGACAGCTTGCTCAGCGGCGATAACGCCTCAAGCGACCAAACCACGCCGCAGCCAGGAGGCAATGCCGTCAAGGTAGCCATGCTGCTGCCGCTGACCTCGACCGGCCATACCGCGGCTGTCGCCAGGAGCCTGAGACAGGCCGGCGAGATGGCCATGTTCGAACTCGACAGTCCGAACTTCCAGCTCATCGTTAAGGATGATAAGGGGACGCCGGACGGCGCGCGCGTCGCTGCGGAGGAAGCCATCAAAGAGGGCGCTGAACTGATTGTCGGCCCCTTGTTTGCCACCTCGGTCGCAGCCATTGCTCCCGTTGCGCAAGCTTCGAACGTTCCGGTCCTTGCATTCTCCAATGATCGGCAAGTCGCCAGCAGAAACGTCTACCTGCTCGGCTTCCTGCCCGAGCAGGAGGTCGACCGCATCGTCTCCTATTCTGCCCAGCAAGGTCATCGCAGGTTCGCGGCCATTCTTCCCGATACGCCGTACGGGAAACTCACCGAGACGGCGTTCCGTAATGCCGTGTCACGCGTGGGTGGCTCGATCGCTGCGTTCGAAGTCTATAAAACCGAAACCAACAGCATGGTGGAACCGGCACAGCGGGTTGCCGCAGCGATCCGCAATGCGGATGAGGCGCGCCAGCCGATCGACGCCCTGTTCGTCCCAGGCGGCGCTGAAACCCTGCCCAACCTAGGCCCGCTGCTGCACTATGCCAACTTCGATACCACTAAGGTGAAGGTGCTCGGTACCAGCGGCTGGGACTATCCCAACATCGGCCGCGAGGGTGTTTTCATCGATGGCTGGTTTCCCGCACCGGATCCACGTGGCTGGCGGGAATTTTCAGAGCGCTTTGCAAAATCCTTTGGCAGCTCTCCACCGCGCCTCGCCAGCATGGCGTACGATGCCGTTTCCGCTGCCATCAAGCTCTCCAGCCAACCCGCAGGCACGCGGTTCTCGGCAGACAACCTGACCAGAGCGAGCGGCTTCAGCGGCGTCGATGGTCCGTTTCGTCTGACATCGAGCGGCGTCGCCGAGCGCGGCCTTGCGGTGCTCCAGGTACAGAACATCGGCTTCAAATTGCTCGATCCGCCGGCGCCTTTCAAAGCGACCGCATCATCGTCAATTCTCAATCCCTTCAACTAGCGTCGGCAATCTCCGCTACGATCAGACCGCGCAGCGAGTTGCCCATATAAAACCGCCGCCCGATCAGATCATCCAGGCGCAGCACCGCCTCTTGCGCCCGGCCGTCATCAAGCAAGGCACGACGCAGCACGCCGGGCAGACATCCGGAGGACACCGGCGGGGTCAACAGCACCCCATCGTCGCGTTCAAGAAACAGATTGGTGATCGTGCCCTCGCAGAGCTCATCGCGCTCGTTGAGGAAAATGGCCTCATCGATTCCCGCCGGCAACGTTGCGCGCACCTGGTCATAAAGGCGTCGTTCCGTGGTCTTGATGCGCAGCCAGGGCACATCACTCGCGAGCCGTTCCTGGGCAATCTTCACGTGCCAAAGAGTTGCCGCTGGACCAGGCGTCGCCTGTGTCAGCTCCACCTCACCGGACAAACCAACGGTTAACCGCAGCCGCAACGCCACCTCTCCCGTGACACGATCGAGCACAGCTCCCGCGTCAGGCTGGGGTATACCGAGCGCCTGACACCCAGCCGCCAAACGGGCCAGATGCAGATCGCGGCGCAGCACGCCACGGCCCGGCTCCCAGCGCATGGTCTCGATCAGCTTTAGGCCTGCGGGCGCGATGTTGCGAAGGCCGCCTTGCACAGAGCTTCCTCCCATTCCTCCTCCACCCGGCTATCGGCGACGATACCGCCGCCGACGTTTAGCATCACCTTTCCGTCGCGCAGTGTCAGCGTGCGGATCGCGACGGAGAATTCCATAGCCCCCGAGGGTGCGATCCATCCGATCGCCCCGCAATATGCACCACGCGCAAAGGGCTCAAGCTCGCGGATAATCTGCATGGCGCGGATCTTCGGTGCGCCGGTGATCGAACCACAGGGAAACAGGGCTTCCGCCATCGCGGCGAACGTCACCGGCAACAGGTTAGCCGTCACCGTCGAGGTCATCTGATGCAGCGTCGCATAGGTCTCGATTTCAAACAGCTTCGGGACTTTCACCGAGCCAATCTCGGCGATGCGGGACAGATCGTTCCGCATAAGGTCGACGATCATGAGATTTTCGGCGCGGTTCTTTTCAGATCCCCGCAGCCATTCGGCTTGAACCCCGTCCTGCTCAGGTGTCGTTCCTCGTGGAGCCGTCCCCTTCATCGGACGCGCAACGGCCCGCCTGTTCTCATCAACCGAGAAGAACAGCTCCGGCGAGCGCGATAGCAGCGCGAAATCCTCTGCCTCGACCAAGCAGCCATGACCGACCGGCTGCCCCTGTTTCAGCGCAGCATAAAGGGCCCGCGGTGCGGCCGATGTCCGCCCGACGAGCGGGAAGGTCAGATTGATCTGATAGACATCCCCCGCCGCGATGTAATCCTTCGCCTTAGCGAACGCAGCATCGTAGTCCGCGCGGGTTACGCCTGCGGATAGGTCCAACACACCGTCGAACGGGGGCGCTTCCGGCATCAGAGCCTCCGGCGCATCGTAAGCGCCGAACAACATAAGGGGCACATCGCGCTGTTCAGGAATGATGTTGCTGAGGCGATCGGAAAAACCGTAACCAAGCTCATAGCTCATCATGCCGGCAAGCCAGACACCCTGCGACCGCGCGGTTTCCATAGCCTCGAAACACGGAGCGACCTGATCCAGATGATCCGCGCGAAACAACAGACGCGGGGCCGAGAACCGCGCTCCCCGCCCTGAAGGTCCCACATCAAAATCGAGGTTCAGCGTATCCACGCCTGACAGGTCCCGCCACATCTGCTTCACTGCAGCGGGACTTAGGCTGGCAGCGCCGCGAAGCGCAAGGCTCCGCATCGAGCAAATCGCCCCATGCTCTTAGCATCGGCCTGGGGTATCCCGGAAATCCGAAGCGCTTTCCGATAGACCCGTTGGTATCGGTTTGCGAATGCCCAATGCTCTGCTATCCACGCGGTTCAACCTCCCGCCTGCCCGGCCGCCCGAACCGAAAGCCTGCGATGCTGACCATCCTGACGATCGTCACGCCCGTCTTCGGCATCATGCTGGCGGGCTGGCTGTCGGAACGGTTCCGTTATCTGCCCGCGGGCGCCGCCGGGATCATCGCGCAATTCAGCTTCTACGTTGCGATGCCGGCGTTCCTGTTTCGCACGATGATGGGGATTGGCGAAATGCCCGCCTCCCCGTGGAAGTTCGCCGTAACCTTCTTCGGCGCCGCGCTGGTGATCTGGATCGCGGCAGCCCTGGTCACGCACTACATCCTGCGCCGTAGCGCGACCGACGCCGCAGCCATTTCGATGGGGAGTTGCTTCGGCAATGGCGTCATGCTCGGCGTACCGTTGGCCTTGAGCGCGTTCGGTCCCGAGGCCGCCGCTCCCCTCGGCATCCTGGTAACGCTCGATTCGCTGATCCTGTGGCTGATCGCGACGCTGCATATTGAGTGGGCCGGCAGAAGCGACCGCTCCGTCTCCCTGGTCAAGGCAGCCGCCGGTGTCCTATTCGATCTGGTCCGCAACCCGATCGTGATGGCTGTGATCGTCGGCACGATATGGCGTATCGCCGGTCTCGGCGTGCCAAAGCTCGTAGATGACTTCCTGGCGCTCCTCGGCCAAGCCGCAGTACCTTCCGGGCTCTTTGCGCTCGGCATGTCACTGGCCACCTATCGGATCGCCGGCCAGCTTCCGACATTAACGGCCATTATTGTTATGAAGATGCTGGCGTTCCCGATCGTCGTCTATCTGCTCGGCGAGTTCGTGTTCAATCTGCCGCCTGTGTGGGTCGCCGTCGGCGTTCTGATCGCGGCCATGCCGGTCGGCGCCAATGCGTTTTTGTTCGCGGCCAAGTACGATCGTGCCGTCGGTTCGGTCTCCGCCTCCATCGCGGTGAGCACGGCCTTGGCCGTCGGATGGATTTCGTTCGTG
>JAEYYQ010000157.1 GCA_023428365.1 Pseudomonadota bacterium
GACGAACCTCGTGCGCAGCTTCGCCAATCAGGTCATCAGCTACGTGTATTCGAGTACGCCCACCGGCGAGTCCGCGATCATCATCGATGTCACGTTGAGCCCGGACCTGCTGGATCGCGTCAATGACGCGGCGAAGGCCAACAACATGAACCGCGACGACTGGGTTACGACCGCCATCGTCAAGGCGCTCCCGAACCAATAGCGCAGGCCCGCGGCTGCGCTCTCAGAGGCGACCTGCTCCAGCCCCACACGGCGTCAGCGCGCACAGACGACGCTCCGCCTCATCGAGCGGGAATTCTGCGGCGACAATGGCGCGTCCCTGCGTGATCTTGCCGAGCTGGGCTTCCATATCGAACGTGTCCACGACCAGCTTGATAATGCCGGTCGCCGTGCCGCCTGACGTGAGCACGAGATCGGCAATGCAATAGACCGTCGTATCGTAGACAGGCCTCCACGTTTGGGACTGCGGAAGCTGCACGATATCCTTGTGGCATCTCGAAGGGCCGATGCTCGACACATGCCAGAAGCGCAGCGCCACCATCCTCCCGTCTAAAGTGCGTGCAGGCACGCTTCTGCGGTTGAGTTGATCGATGACATAGTAGTGCGCCACCCCGTCAGGGACGTTGTGAACCAACCGCGCATAGACCCAGTTCCAATACCAGATCAGCGGCATCGTCAGGCCAACCACAATGAGCGCCACGGCCTGCTTCCTCCCGCGTGTGAAGAAGCGAGGCTTGGACGGTACGCGCGGCCGCGGCGGCAGCTTCGCGTTAGGATGACGGCTGAAGGCGCGCCAACGATCTTCGACGGCATCGCGCAATTCGTCTGCTGGAACACTCAGCACATCGTGGAACAGCGCGACCTGCACGCCTCCGTCCTTGGGAATGAAATGGTATTTCCAGGCTCTGCCGCGGTGCCACCAGGTCTCAGGCTTCACCCGGGCGCGATAAGCGCGATCAGAGATGAGCGCCACTGTCACGTCGCGATACGTCGTGTAGAAACCGCGATGCCAGATCCGGATGTCAGTGCTGTCAACGCCCTCGATCTCGCCCCACGGGATCGTCAGCCTCAAACCGCTCGCGAGATGATAGCGTATGCCTGCCGGTGACAGCACGAGGACCGGTTCGGCCGGATACATCCAGCGCCAAATAGCAAACAGCGTACAACCCACACCCGCGATAATGAGGATGTAGGCTGCCAGCCACGGCCCGAATTTCGCATAAGAATCGCCGTGCAGAAGATACAGCATCAGCGCGCCGAGAGCGGCCAGCCCCACGGCGATCGGCACCTGCCGCAGAAGGTACTTCTCCCGACCAAACTCCAGGGTCGTGTAGACCGAGCGCGTATCTCCAGCCACGAGATCTCCTACCGCAGATCATCGCTACAAAGACGGGGGACGTTAGCGCACGCCTGATCCGATGGCCATGGCGGCTACCGATCTTTCGGACTGAGATCCGGCATCGGATCGTCCTTATGCTTCGGGTGGATCGCCCGTGCCTCGGACTTATAGACAAGGACTTTCCAGCCCTCTGCGCGTTTTTCGAGAATGAACATTGCCGATGCAGCGCTTTGGTAGGTCTGTTTGGCAGCCCAGGCGTACGTCCAGCCGCGCTCCCACACGTCGATGCGCGCAAGCGATGCGTCGACCTGTGATCTCTCGATCTCGTAAGAGAACTTCTCAGCGCGAACGGCGAGAAAGTGCGAAAAGCGCTCACCCTTCTTGATGATCAGCATGCGGGGCTGCGGCCCGCATCGGTCCGGACAATGCTGCGGCAAAATCATGCCCGCGGGCGCCAGCATGGAGTAAAGGCGCGGATCTTCGCGCTTTCTGAGTTCGGCATACCAATTGGCAATCAACTGCTCGACGGCATCCTGATCACCGCGCGCCTCTGCTCCCACCGCAAAGAAGACCACAAGCCCGATCAGTGCCAAACGCAAAACGCCCATGGATCATGCCAGCCGCTGAAAATGAAATACAAAAAGGCGCCCAGCCAAACCGGGCGCCTTCCTGATCATGCACAATGAAACTGTCCGCTGCATGAACAACGGGCAGTTTGCAGGAATTTACTCTGCAGCTTCCTTTTGTGCCGTCTCCGGCTTCCAGCGCAGCTTTGGATCACGCGCGGCCCGTGTCTCGTCGAGACGGCGGCGCGGGGCCAGCATCGGCGCCTGCTTGAAGCGGCTCTTGTCGTTGCCGTGGATCGCCTCCTTGGCCAGGAAGCGCAGCGTGCCGATGAACTGGTCGAGGCTGGCCTTCGACTCCGACTCCGTCGGCTCGATCAGCATCGCGCCATGCACGACCAACGGGAAATACATCGTCATCGGATGATACCCCTCGTCGATCATCGCCTTGGCGAAGTCGAGCGTCGTAACACCGGTGTCCTTCAGGAAGCGATCGTCAAACAACACCTCATGCATGCAGGCCTTGTCGCCGAACGGTTGGCTGAACAGATCGCGCAGACCAGCGCGGATATAGTTGGCGCTCAGCACTGCATCTTCCGAGGCCTGCCGCATGCCGTCCGAACCGTGCGACAGCATGTAGGTCAACGCACGCACGAACATGCCCATTTGGCCGTGGAACGCGGTCAGGCGGCCGAACGGCTTCAGCCCTAGCTTCTCCGCTTCCTCCACGTCCTCGATCAGACGATAGCGTTCGCCATCGCGCATCGTGAACGGCACCGGCGCGTACTTGGCCAGCGCCTCCGACAGCACCACCGGCCCAGAGCCCGGCCCGCCACCGCCATGCGGCGTCGAGAAGGTCTTGTGCAGGTTGATGTGCATGGCGTCGACGCCGAGATCGCCCG
>JAEYYQ010000159.1 GCA_023428365.1 Pseudomonadota bacterium
CATTCCATTCCGGTTTTCTTTCGCAATCCGCAGGCACAGGCCCCGAAGGTATCCTGGAAGATTGCTCAAGCGAGCGGCGGCGGCCTGAGACTGGTCGGACAAAACACCGGCGGAACACGTCTCAGGCTTTCCGATCTATCGCTGCTGCAGGGCACTGCACCAGCCTACAGAAAGAATGGGTTGGTCGGCTATGTGCTCGCCGGGGCGACGATGGAATGGCCGATCGCTCTGCGGCAGCGTCCGGCCGGGTCAACCCTTAAACTCAAGGCCGACAGCCAACTCGGCGCCGTCGATGAAAACGTGCCGCTCATCGGTCGTTGAGCGATCTGCGGTTGCCGTGCTCGTGGCATTCTTTGCGATCACCACGGCGGCCGCCGAGCCCAAACGATCGATCCCTCGGCCCACGGTTGGTGCGACCATGACGGAGGAGCGGAAGCTGTTTCTGGAGGTCGTTATCAATAGCTTCTCGACCCGGGTCATTGCCGCGTTCGTGGAAGCTCCAAACGGTGGCCTCACAGCTAAAGCAGACGATCTCATAGCTGCCGGCCTTAAACCCAGTGATCAGGCGCGCGACGAGGCGGGGCGGATAGAGCTCGACAAGCTGCCCGACGTTTCATATCGCGTTGATGAAAGCGCGCAGAAGCTCTTCGTGGAGACATCAGACGCGGCCCGTGTCCCACGCGTTGTCGATGCGCGTCGCCGACGGCAAGCTGAAATTCCTGAGCCGCGCGCCGACTATGGTGCTGTCCTCAACTACACACTGTTTGCGGCCACGGGGGCACTGCAAGATCGCGAGTTCGGTCGTCTGGATAGCTTTTCCGGATCATTCGACATGCGGATTTCTAGTCCGCACGGAACTTTGAGCCACTCGTTTGTCGCCGGCCGCGCGGGAGACTGGCTGGATGACGTCGTTCGTCTGAGAACCGCCTGGGCCTATTCCGATCCTCTGCGCATGATCACCTATCGGGCCGGTGACATCATCAGCGGCGGATTTTCATGGACCCGATCCGTCAATCTTGGCGGCGCGCAGATTCAGCGAAATTTCCAACTGCGGCCCGATCTCGTCACCACCCCACTGCCGACGTTTGCGGGCTCCGCCGCAGTCCCTTCGACAATTGAGGTCTACACTCAGAACGCGCGCTCATGGTCGGAAAACGTGGAGCCCGGCCCATTTGAGATTGTCAATTTGCCGGTCATCGGCCAGTCGGGTGAGACGCGCGTCGTTCTGAAGGATAGCCAGGGGCGCGAGACCGTTACGTCACTGCCATTCTTTTCGTCAGATAAATTGCTCCGTGAAGGATTGCTCGATTTTTCTATGGAGGCCGGACTTCCTCGTCGCGGCATTGGCGTCGAGTCGATGGATTACGATGACAATCCCTTCGCGATCTTGAGCGCGCGATACGGCTTTTCGAACCGACTGACGCTTGAGGGACATGCCGAGGCGGCGACGAACCTTGCGAATGCCGGAGCAGGAGCCGTGTTCCTTCTCGGACATTACGGAACGGCATCGCTCGCCGCAGCCGGGAGCGTGCACGACGGTCGCGTGGGTGGTCTGGCGAGCGCCTCGGCGACGCTTCGATGGAACGACTGGTCACTCTACGGCAGAATCCAGAGAACCTTTGGGGACTTCAACGATGCCGCCTCCGTCAGCGCGAGGTCCTATCGCGATGACGACACCGACAATCTGCGTATTGCAGCTTTTCCGACGGCAATCGATCAAATCTCGCTCGGCGTTCCTACGCCTTTCGAAGACGCCAACCTGCAACTATCTTACGCGCGCATTGATAGCGACATCTGGCGCAACAGCGAAATCATCAGCGCCAATTACGCGCAGGAAGTATGGCGCAATACGGTTTTTCGCGCCTCGCTTTTTCAAAACCTCACAGGCGACCGCAATCTCGGAATTTACGCAGGCGCCAGCATTTCCCTGGGAGACGGCATTTCAGCGAGCGCCGGATATGACCATCGAGCGGACGGCTCACGTTTCATGGCCGATGTCATGAAAACGGAAAAACCGGAAAACGGCAGCGTCGGCTGGCGCGTCAGAGTGATGGAAAGAAACGATCCTGTGCGATCCGCTGGTATCAGCTACCGGGCACCGATTGCGCGGTTCGAGACGACGGTCACCCAATATGGCGACGAGGTTCGCGCCACCGCGTCGGCGGAAGGCGCACTTGTGCTCGCCGGCGGCGGGGTTTTTGCGACGCATCGCATTTACGATTCGTTCGCTGTCGTGGATGTCGGCGCACCGGATGTCGAAGTCAGTTATCAGAACCGCCCTGTCGGCGTTACCGATCGCTGGGGCCGCATTCTGGTGCCAAATCTGCACGCGTATGAGCCAAACGCGATCGCCATCGATCCGAGCAATCTCCCGGTCGATGCTCGCATTCCCTCGACTAAGGAAATTGTCGTCCCCGCCGACGGGGCTGGCGTGGTCGTGGATTTTGGTGTCCTGGAAGCAACGCGCGCTGCGCTGGTTGCCTTCGTCGATGCCAACGGTCAGCCGTTGAAGACGGGCGTGATTGGTCGGATTGAGGGCGCGAAAGAAGAGTTTGTCGTGGGATACGGCGGCGAGGCCTTTGTGGAGGATCTTACGCCGCGCAACGTCGTGACAATCGAATTGACGAATGGAAAAACCTGCCGCGCCGAATTCGGCTATCAAGTCGATCCAGGCGCGCAAGTTCGGATCGACGGAGTCGTCTGCCTATGAGCGTTCAGCATCGACGTTCCATCCGGATAGCGGTCTTTGCGGCAGCCATGTTCGGCGCGGAGGCCGCTGCGGCTCAAAATTGTTCGGTCCAGATATCAGACATGAAATTTGGCTCGGCTGTCGATACGCTTTCTGGCGCGCCAACAGATACGACTGCCGCACTCACCTACAATTGCAGCGGCGGAAATCCGGGAGATCGGCTGCTCTTATGCGTGCATCTTGGCGATGGCAGCGTACCGGCTTCGGGCGGATACCGGCGAATGATGAGTGCGAACAGCTATTTGAACTACCAGCTTTATCAGACTTCCGACCGAACCTCCGTGTGGGGAAGCGTAACCAATGGCAACCCGCCACTACCAATTGCCGCCATTATCGAAAACAGCGGATCGGCATCGGGGCAGATTAGGATCTTCGGGCGTTTGATCGGCGGTCAGTCAGCAGCCGAGGCGGCGACTTATCTATCTAGCTTCTCGGGCGCTCATGCCGATGCCCGGTATCGCGTGACGGACGACAGCGATTGCGCGAGCTTGGCCGGCATGCCATCCGCAGCAGTGAGCTTTAACGTCGAAGCTGTCGTCGCAAAGGATTGCATCGTCGCGACACACCCCGTGAGTTTCGGCTCGCACGGCACCCTGCAACGCAATGTCGATGCGACAGGAACAGTATCCGTGATGTGCACACCCGCGACCGGTTACGCGATCAGGTTGAACGGCGGCAACACCGACGCTGCACCAACCGCGCGCAAGATGTCCAAGGGCTCGGAAACCGTCACATACGGGCTTTACCGAAACAGCGGCCGCGATCAACCCTGGGGCGATACCGAAGAAACGTTGGCAACCAGCACCAGCAATGGATCCCATCAAACGCACATTGTCTATGGTCGCGTCCCTCCGCAACCGACGCCGTCGGCGGGGACGTATACCGATACCGTCGTGGTCACCGTGGACTATTGATCATCAGCGTTTTGATCGACGCAGGCGCGCTATGGCCTGCGCGCAGCCTCCGATACCCGCCCCTGTAAGCGCAGTCTTCACCAAAAGGCAAAACCGGTCTTTATTGCTGCTTACCGCGCACCCATCTTAAAGTCGCGCAGCTGTTGCTTGGGACAGGTGCGCCACAAGCTGGAGGCCTTTTATGTCCGTATCGCGCACCGACGAACGCAGCATTCTGACCAAAGACCAATTCAACCTCGTCAGCGGCTCGCACCACCCGGCAATTTACGAAGCCGATGCGCAGACACTGCGAGACTTGCGACGTCAGCTTCGCGATCAGCACGCCAAGGTGAAAACTCAAGTGCGCCAGCGACAGCGCGAGACACGTGGCAAAAGCGAGCCGCGCGGCAAGAGCTTTCCGGGGAATACCGAACAACCGCTCAAGCAAAAACAGATCATTGCCGGTGCTTTGAAGCGGGTAAACAAGGAGCTGGAGCGTTTGCGGATCCTTGAGGCGCGCACGGCTCATGTCGAGGCAGCTCATCGCGCGCTGGCAGCCCATCGCACCTCCAAGTTCGAAAGACCAACTGCCGGGAAGACGGCGAACGAAGGAATGCAGCCTCAGTCGAGCGTGCGGCGTCGGAAGATCATTCCCGGCAGCCAGATCGGCAGCGTGTCGCAGGCCACGAAGGTCTCGCAGGCGATCCGGGACAACCGCGGTTAAGAGCTTTTAAGCCGCCACCTGACGTCCGAGTGATTTCGGGTGGCGGCTTCACCTTTTCCTTCGACCGCTGACGCCGCGTCCGACCAAGTTTTGTTAAGCATATTCCGCTTATCCTGCCTGGCTATTTCACACGTCGACCAGTCCGGATGAGACACGATGTTTCCTGCCGCGCTCGCACTGCTTCTGTTCGTATTTCCAATCACCAACCTGACAATGGATGCGCTGGTGTTCAATGCCGGCGCATCCAGCCTCATGGACCTGGTCGGCAAATGGTTCACATTCTGGGCTGTCGGCGTTCGGCTCTTCGTGGCCGGCATCATGCAGGTTGCGCGTCCGCAATTCACCGCGCAAACCATTTTCGGAATCAAGGGGATGTCTGCAAATCCCGTCGTCCGTGAAGTCGGCTTCGGCAATCTCTCCTTTGGCACACTGGGGATTTGCAGTCTGACCATGTCGAACTGGATTATCCCCGCGGCGCTAGCGGGCGGCCTGTATTACGGACTTGCAGCCGTAGGTCATATGCTACGGGGACGCAAAAACGAGCACGGCCAATTGGCTCTGATGACGGATCTCTTCGTTTTCGCTGTGCTCGCAACATTCATTACCAGCAAGTTGCTGTGACAGCTCATCTGGCTGCGAATCCACCAAAAAATCATCGATCGAGACGCACTGTCCCGAAAACAGATTTTCGGAACGCATCACGCGCATCCTAGTTACCAATCGGTTGACAGACGTCAGCTGGTTGCTCAGTGATCAGGCGCGGATTGATTAACGAACCGCTCATTGGTGACAGCGTCGACAGCAGGCAACAACAAACCCTGAGGCCAAGATGGATCCGAACAAGATCGTGTTCATCGGCGTTCTTTTTGTAGTGACTGTACTCGGTGCCTACGCATATTTCACGTCCTCCGACGACTTCATGACAGTCAATCGGCCAAGGCAAACCGTTCTCGCCAACCCATATTAGCGCATTCACACCCTCGCATTGCAGTCCCGATGGAGATAATCCGTTATCTGCGGGGCGGAGATCGCGGAGCACATCCGACCACAACGTTTTACATTTGTTTGCCTTATCTATTTACCGAGCGCTGCTGCTTCGCTTGGCAGACGGCTGCTCGTAATGACAATTGCTCAAATAATTGGAACACGGACCGGGGCAGCGCGTTAAGCGGCCAGCCGGCAACGGATACGCGACACATTCGTCTCTGTCCGTAGTCAATCGAGTTATGGCGTCCACGCCGGGTTGTGCACTGGAGATCGTGAATGCGTACACCCTTGATTGCGGCGTTAGCCGCGTTGCCCGTGCTGACATTCGGCACCATCCAAGCGCATGCGGGAGGCTGGGATAGAGATTGCGATTGCAATAGGCGCTATTACGCACCCGCGTACACATATTATCAGGCTCCCCCAGCTTACACGTATTACCAGCCGCCACGCGTCGTCGTGGCCGCACCACCGTCAGTCGTCTTCTACGCGCCGCGCGTCTATGCCGGTCCGCGATATTATTCCGACTGGGGTTGGCGCGGCTGGCGGGGGGATCGCCGCTGGGGTTGGGACCGCCGCTGGTAATCTGAGCGACGTCCGCCCAGCACGCCACATCGCAAATGATGCGGTATCCAATCGCATCATTCGCTGGCATTTGTTTTCATCACGAATGTCGCGAGATGCGCCGTGCGGCGTGACCGAGCCTCAATCTTCTGTAGAGCCGTAGCTCTGACGCTCATCAGCTTTCACGCCATGCCCGGTGAAAACTCTCGATCAACGGCCGTGTCAGGTAGTCCAGCGGTGTTCGCTGTCCCGTCTTGATCATGACGTCACATGGCATTCCGGGCTGAAGCTTGGGAATTCCCAAGCGCTGCAGCTCCACGACCTTGACCTCGACATGCGCCAAATAATAGGGATGGGCACTGTCGCGCGGATCGGCAAACGTGTCCGCTGACACAAATGACAAATGCCCATTCACGGTCGGGACGATGCGCTGATTGAAAGCGCTGAAACGCACTTCCGTTTCCTGACCAACGACCACGACGTCGACATCCTGCGGCCGCAACCGCACCTCGATGATCAGTTCATCATCGTCCGGAACAATTTCAAGCAACGTCTCTCCAGGGCGTGCGACACCTCCGATCGTGTGAACCTGCGAGCCGAAAACCGTGCCTCGCGATTGCGCACGCAAAACCAGTCTATCGATTTCTGACAGGCTGCTGAGATACTGCTCACGCTGCTCCAAAACTTTGGCCTGCGTCGCTTTCAGCTCCGATGCGACTTCGGTCATCAGCTTGTTTCTGGTTTGTGCAATCGTCAGCTCGGTTTCACCAATCTCTTTTTCCGCCGAAGCGATATCCGAGGCGCGACGGCCAAGACTGCCTTCGAGTTGGAATACTTCGCGGCGCGCGGCCAGAACGCGGGTCCGCGTCGTATGCTGGCGACGGAACAAATCCTCCAATGTGAGCAGCTCCTCTTTTGCCATGACGAGCTGCTGCTCAGCGGCCGCACGCTCCGCCTTGAAACCGACAATCCCCTCGCGCAAACGATCGATGCGACTGTTCAGGATTTCGGCCTGCCCGAGATGCTCTTGCTTTCGCGTCTCGAAAATCTGGTTCTGACTTTGCACCATTCCAGCAATTTCTGGATCGCGCGCGACTTCCGTCATCAACTCATCGGGAAACGTCACGACCGAACGTCCATCGCGCTCGGCTGCCAGCCTCGCCTCCGCGGCAAGGGACGACATATATCCGGAGCGGATAATAGCGAATCTCGTGCGGACACGCGTGGGATCGAATTCGATCAGCACATCGCCCGCATGCACCGTATCGCCATCCCGCACCGCAATTTTCTGAATAATACCGCCTTCGAGATGCTGAATAACTTTCCGCTTGCTGGCGACTGCCACCTTCCCATGAGCTACGACGGCACTATCAATACGAACCGTGGCGGCCCACGCGCCGAGCCCACCTACAGCAACGACCAGCATGATGATCCCAAAGAGCGTCCAGCCAATGTTGCTGGTGGGCATACTGACCGGAGGCAATTCGTTTCCGAGATCCGGCCTGTCGGGGAACGGCGTGTCAGCCATGGGTCATTTCCCTGATGACCTCGCTTTGCCTGGCGGGGTTTGGCTTTGCCATCGAAGGCACGGAGCGCGTCATCTCCATTAAAATCTGATCGCGCGGCCCAAATCTCTCCACTCCGCCATTGCGCAGAACAAGAAGACGATCGACCGTGCCGAGTATCGCCGGCGTATGGGAAATCACGATAGCCGTCCGCTGACTTTGCTTCAGCCAATCGAGCGTCCGCCGCAACGCCAGAACACCTTCCTGATCGAGATTGGCATTGGGTTCATCGAGCACGATAAGACGGACGTCCCCATAGACCGCACGTGCCAGAGCGATCCGCTGCCGCTGTCCGCCCGACAAGCTCCGCCCGCCGTCGCCCACGTGCGTCTCATATCCGTCGGGCAGCCCCAGAATCATTTCATGCACGCCGGCGATCTGAGCCGCCGTCGTGATCCCCTCCGAGTCATGGTCGCCGAAACGCGAAATATTCGCGGCGACGCTACCACTCATCAATTGAACTTCCTGCGGCAGATAGCCGATGAATCCACCAAGATCGTCCCGCGACCAGCTTGTTATCTCCGCGCCATCCAGCCGGATCGTACCGACACTCGTCTCCGCGAGCCCTACCAGCAGGCGCCCCAGAGTCGACTTACCCGATCCGCTTGGACCGATGATGCCGATTGCCTGCCCAGGAGCGACGTCGAAAGAGACGTTCGTAAAAACCGGCACGGACGCCGGAGAATGACGATAGCCGACGTGACTGAGCTGGAGCGACCCACCGGGCTTCGGCAATTTCGTCTTCAAGCCACTCTCATCGTCCATGAATTGCAGCGATTGGCGCAGACGTCGACTGGCCTGCCGGCAGGCCACAAGCCCGCGCCATTGACCGATCAGCATTTCAACGGGCGCCAATGCGCGAGCCGTAATAATGGACGCCGCAATAATTGCACCGGGCGACATGGCGTGATCCAGAACCAGCCAAGCACCTGTCCCCAGCATGACAATCTGCAGAGACATCCGAACCAGCTTGGCAATGGATTGGAGTACCGCCATTCGATCGCTGGCGATGGCCTGCCAGGCGATACCATATCGATGAAAACGCGCCCATTTTTTTGTCAGCGAACCAAGCATTCCCATCGCATGGACCGCCTCAGCGTTGCGCGTCAGCAGATCAACGAAATCTGTGGAATCGCGCGATCCGCGGCCGGCTTCCGACAAGGGGCGGCGTACGCTGAGTTCGCTGCAAATCGCCAGTATCACGATAATCACGGCACCGCACGATGCGACGATGCCCAGTAGCGGATGCAGCGCAAAAACGACCGCCAGATACAGCGGCGTCCAAGGCGCATCGAACACTGCAATAATTCCGCTGCCGGTCAAAAACGATCGGACGGCTTCGAGGTCACGCAGAGGCTCGCTCGACGAGCGATCGTTGCCTTCTATCCGCGCTTTGAATCCTGACGTGAATAGACCGGAACTCAATTTATCATCGAGTTTTGCACCGATACGGACAAGCAAACGCGAGCGCGCAACCTCAATCAATGCATTGACTGACAGCAATGCAATTGCGAGTGCGGTCAGAGCAATCAATGTCTCCTTGCTTCCCGAGGACAGGACACGGTCATAGATCTGCATCATGTACAGAGGTGCAATCAGCATCGCGAGATTGCTGAAGAGACTGAACAGCCCCACAGCGAAGAATGCTCCGGTCATGGACCACAGCACTCGCGCCAGCCGGCTCCGCGATGGCTGACTCCTGCGACTGACCTCGCCCATGTACACAATCCGCCCGAGAACTGATCCGTCGAGAGATCTGCATCGAAGGCGATCCATCGCCTTCGACGTGTGGGCACGCGAGCTCAACACCCGACGTGCCCCTTCGCGCTGGTCAGGCGTATGCGCTGTCCTGGTCGTCAAATATGAAGTTATCGCTCGTCAGAACTTTCTTTTTTACTCCGACAAGTTCGACAGAATTATATTGATCGAGCTTTATGACGACGCTGTCTTTCGATCCGCTGTGGATCACCTTCGATACGTCCTTCCACGAGTCCAATCCGTAAGCGGAAAGATCGATCTTGTCCTCTTTAACATTGAAGTCCATGATCTTATCCTTGCCCGACTGCTTATCGAAGATGAAGACGTCGTAACCCGCCTCACCCCAAAGCCAGTCGTCACCTTTGCCGCCGTTGATGTAGTCATTTCCGTAGCCGGCATAGATTTTATCGTTGCCCTTGCCGCCGTAGATATCATCGTCGCCATATCCTGTCTTGATGACATCATTGGCGTCAGAGCCAATGGCGAGGTCTTTTCCGGCCGTACCATCGAGCTTTCCGTCGACCGCGCTGATGCGGTTATGGGCGGCGAATGCATCTCGGTAGAGATAGTCAATGTCTGTATTCCGCGCGATGATATCCGACATTGATGTCGACTCGATACGGGCGAGAAGCTCGGGGGATTTTTCGAGCCGGTTCTCGTAGTAGAATTGATCACCGTCGCGAAGCGCTTCAAACTGCAGGACGTTTATTTTCGTGAATGTCTCACCGAGCTGACTGTCTAAGTATTTCTCTTCCAACAGCCCGCCGATTATGGAATCGAGTTTATTGATGTCATCGCCGTAGACGCTCTTTACGGCTTCAAGACGCGCCGCATCCAATCCATTGGCTGCGCCAAATTCATCGAAGCTGGCGTAGGTGGACAACCCCAGGCCTTCGCGTAGTACATTGTAGTTCCCGACACCATGATCACGCGCACGCTGGATATCGAACACCTCGAGATCGACTGTGGTGAACTGCCCGGGTGCACCGGGAATACCGAACAACGTGTTGCGGTTTCCATCCACCACAAGGCCGTCGATCTCTTGCGTATGGGCCGACAACTGGCCGCGAATCCACGATTCGAGCTCGCCTGCAGTGCGCGCACCATCAGCGCCGGCTGCAAAGGATTCCGCCAGCGTGAACAACTCGAATGAAAACTCCGAGAATGATGCCAGGCTTCCGTCTTCGTTCAGCGGGCGTTGGTTCTGGCTCGACTGATCATGCCCGAAGCGGAATGCCACGGTCGTCCATTCGTTGATGATCGACGGGTCCACGCTGCTCTTATAGCCCGTGTACTCGGACATCGCCTGCTTGCCCAGAAGCTTGGGCACATACTCGTCGTAGATGACATGCTGCCAGTCCGCTTCGTTGAGCGCGCGTGCAGCTTCGAAGAGCTCATCCTGTGACCACTTCGAATGAGTCTTGGATAACTCATCGACCCAGTAGTTGTGATTTTTTGCCCAGAGGGTCTGCTGCGATATCAGCAGGGGCGTCTGGTTCACGCGGTTGTCGCCCGCAAAATACAGGTTCTCGAACGTTGCGGGATCCGGATTTGTCGCGGGGTCAGGCAAGCCGCCAAACCCATCGGGCCGAAATGCCGTCAATATTTCCAGGGACGTCTTACCAGCGTCCAGCCCAACCTGTTTGATGGTCGGCAGTAGGCCTTCCTCGCCGAGCAGTAATTTTGCCGACTGCCCGACGCGATTTCCCTGACTGTCGAACTGATCAGCCCGCACAAGATCCACCAGCGCCTGCGTATTCCCGTACACCATGCTGAGATCGAGGAAGCTCGTCTCTTCGTTGATCTGCTGCCTCGGCCCTGTCTCGGCAGTTCCGCCCTCATAGGGTGTGCGACCGAAGGGAAACGGAAGACCAGCGAGAAAAAGCGGCGGATCGCCCGAAGCAGCCGTAGCGGCTTCGGCGACGTCATGGGTCAGCGCTTGGCCAAAAAACTGGAAGAACTCATTGATGCCGGCTGCATTGGGAATATCAGCGGTGCCTTGAGCCATTACCGCATCGCTGACAGCCCGCGGCGCCGGAAGACTACCATCCACAGCGGAACTTGTTCCCGGTTGCTGCGGATGCATTGCGCCAATGCCATCAGCATAGCTATTGGGTGTTATCCGGACGAATGGACTGTCGTGCACCCCTTGGTCATTGTCAGGGTTTTCATCACCGTCATTATTGCTGCCATCCGCCTTTCTGGCCTCCAGTTTCTTCAACGGAGAGTATTCGTCCTTCGTATCGTACTTGTCTTTGTGGTCGTATTTATCTTTGGGATTGTACTTATCCTTCCAGGGGTCATACGGATCTTTGTGACCGTACTTGTCCTTGGGATCATACTTATCTTTCGGATCGTACTTATCCTTCCAGGGGTCATACGGGTCTTTGTGACCGTACTTGTCCTTAGAATCATACTTATCTTTCGGATCGTGCTTATCCTTCCAAGGGTCGTATGGGTCTTTGTGTCCGTACTTGTCTTTCGGGTCATATTTATCTTTCGGATCGTGCTTATTCTTGGGATCGTATTTATCTTTGACCACCTCCTTTGCCTTACCTATCAGGCTTTCAATATATTTATTTAGATCATGGGAGGCATACGCCTTTTGATCATACGGCTTATAGTCGTACCGCCCTTTTATTATGGGGTCCAACATCGAGAGTAATGACGGAAGCACGCTGCGCATGTTCGCTCTCCAATAATAATCGCAAGGAGGTTTCTCAATTGCGAGATGCCGTGACGGAGCATAAACATCAGCACGCCGAAATTTGTTTCATGGCTATTTTCACAAATTTCACCACGTCAAAATAATGGGGAGCATTCGTAGAGAACGAATTCCCGAATACGTCATTGAGCGACGTTTTGTTGCTTTCCGCTCGAGAACTTCCTGCCGAGCACATCGCGCGCACATCCATTGGCAATAGATTTCCACCAGCGCGCCGCTCGTGGCAGTGCGCCAAAGGAACAACGACGGACGATCCCGCTGCCGGGTCTCGCAACATCGGCGCTGCTCGGGATGCAATCGATGTCTGCTTTCTGCGATAGGCCGATCCTGCCAATGAGGATCTTCTCAACGCAGCATGCGCGTCGACTTTCTGGCCACCGTCATGTTGCCGACAACGGGGACCCAGCGCGCCATCAACATCTGGAAGCACGGGACGCTACGTGTCGGACGCACGCCTGGGTGTCATGCCCCCAGCGTGCCGAGGGCACATGGCAGCGCCCGCTGCGCTATCGCACAGATCGGATTAAAGGGGGCATGTGAGCCTGTCGGCCTAAGCTGCCAGCAAGCGATCGACCTCACGCACGAGGTCTTTCAGATGGAACGGCTTCGAGAGGACCCGCGTGTCCTTGAAGGCGTTGGTATCGGTGTTCAGCGTCACCGCAGCAAAGCCCGTGATGAACATGATCTTGAGTTCGGGGTCGAGTTCACTGGCGCGGCGCGCCAACTCGATACCATCCATGCGCGGCATCACGATGTCGGTCAGCAGCAAGGTAAACGGCTCTTCCTTGAGACGCTCGAAGGCCTCAAAGCCGTTCGCAAACGCAATCACGTCATAGCCTGCCTTGGCAAGCGCACGCTCAAGAAAACCGCGCAGCGACTCATCATCCTCGGCGAGCAGAATGCGGGCAACGGGGAGATGCGATGGTTTTACTGTCATGATCGTGCGACGGAGCCAACTTGGAGCAGAATAGGTGGACAGTTTGTCATCTGCCAACCAAATCTGACGCGATTTTGGTAAACGGAAGATAAACAATCTTCTCCACTGTATTCGAAGGCTGGGTGGACAGCGACATGCGACGTAACGATTACGCGGAGCGCGTTGCCTCATGGACACCCATCCTTGCGATTGGCACAGTGCAGCGCAGTCGTAAAAAAAGCGCTATACTTCAGGCCACCAAGCCGAACCGCCGTCACAGCGGTCACAAAACATATGCAGATGATCCATGCCCCTGCGCGAGAGAGCTTCCATACTGGCCGAACTGACACCAGCATTCCTGGTGAGCGAGCCGGCTGAGCAGATCTCGCCGTTCGTCTTCTGCTCGCCGCATTCCGGCCGCTGCTATCCGACCTCTCTTCTAGAAAGGGCTCGCCTCGACGCGCATACGCTGCGCAAATCGGAGGATTGCTTCGTCGACGAGCTGTTCGGAGACGTATCCAAGCTCGGCGCTCCCCTGATCTCGGCTCGATTTCCGCGTGCTTACCTTGATGTTAACCGGGAACCTTACGAGCTGGACCCCGAACTGTTCAGCGAGCCCCTGCCGGATTTCGCCAACACCCAGACCATGCGTGTGGTTGGCGGGCTGGGTACTGTCGCGCGCATCGTCGCCGATGGCGAAGAGATCTATCGGCATCAGCTGCCGCTCGCCGCAGCGATGACCCGTATCGAGCAACTCTACAAGCCGTTTCACGCGGCGCTGGCCGGGTTGATCGAGCGGACGCGCCAGCAGTTCGGCATCGCCATTCTGGTGGACTGCCATTCGATGCCGTCAGCGTCGATGAGCCACCCGGTCGGCAATCGGCCCGATTTCGTTATCGGCGACCGCTTCGGCGCGTCCTGCGATGCCAAGGTGACGCGACTATTCCGCGAGGCCATCGCCCAGCACGGATATCACGTCCAGCTCAACCGCCCGTACGCCGGCGGCTTCATCACCGAGCACTATGGACAGCCGTTCAAAAGCGTTCACGCCCTGCAGCTCGAGATCAATCGCGGGCTCTATCTCAATGAGATCAAGCTGACGCGAACCGCCAACTTCGAGCGTTTGCGCCGGGATCTGACACGGATCGCGGCACGCGTGTTCGCTGAACTGCCACCGATCATCGCGCCGCGCGCGGCAGCGGAATAAGCTTTAGCTGCGTGTGAGGAACGCTCTTACCGTTCTCCACGGTCGCCCGTCGATCGCCGCAAGACCCATGCCGATCAAGGCCATACCCGCGAAATGCTTCAGCCGCAGTGTCTCGCCCAGGAGTAACGTGCCGAGCAGGATTGCACTGACGGGCACCAGGAAGGTGACCAGCGCCAAGTTGGTGGCACCCGCCGTGGCGAGAATGCGAAAATAGAGCACATACGCCAGCGCCGTAGAAATCGAAGCAACGCCGATCAAGGCCCCTATCGCGGCATGACTTGGCATTGGCAAGGTCCACGGCTGATCCACGATGAGCATGAGCGGCAGAAGCATCATGCTCGATGTGATGACCTGTCCCGTCGCAGTCATCATCGGCGTAACACCCATAGCCTTGAACCTGCGGCCGTAAATGCCGGCGAGCGCATACGACACTGCTCCGGCAAGACACATGAGCTGAGCTGCAACGTCGGTGCCCAGACCCTCGATCGCATCGAAGCCGATCATGACCGCGACACCAATGAACCCCACCAGCACTCCGACCAGCTTGCCGCCGGTCATGTGTTCGTCGCTGGTCAGAAAATGTGCGAAGATCACCGTGAACAGTGGCGTGGCGGCGTTCAAGATCGACGCCACTCCCGCGGCGACGTGCTGCTGGCCCCAGACGATCACCGAGAACGGGATTGCATTGTTCAGAAGCCCCATGCCCGCGAACGCCACCCAGACCAAGCGCTCCGCAGGCATTCGCTCTCCCCTGATATGGAGAACAGCCAGGAGGATGATTGCAGCCAGCGCGACGCGGAAGACGACAACGGTGAAAACCGGCAGCTCTCGGACAGCGGTGCTATTGAAAACAAACGAGGCTCCCCAGACCGCCGAAAGCGCGAGCAGCAGCCCCCATTCCAGGGGCGTCATCGGGCGATGGCTTAAGGATGGTGGCGGCACCGTCTTCCCTCCGCTCCAGCATCCTGAGTGCGAGACGGCCCGAAATCGTGCCACAAGCTGACAACCATGCGCGACCCGTTTCTGGTCCAGCGCCCCGTCGTCCTCGAACATCCGCCCAGAAAAGAAAAAAGGCCGTCCGAAACCGAACGGCCCAAGTCTAGGGAGGAAACGCCCAAAAGAGGGCAGTGAGTGAGATGGGAAACCATCGAACTCACGACAAGACTATATGCTGC
>JAEYYQ010000185.1 GCA_023428365.1 Pseudomonadota bacterium
GCCCGAAGTCGGGACCGATCCGCGCATCCAATCCGTGCTCGGAGTACATGTTCCTCGACGACACGGCCTGCAATCTCGCCTCCATGAACCTGATGATGTTCCGGACCAACGGCGCGAGCGACGGTCATGGCCATGCCCATCTGTTCAACACGGAAGCGTTCGAGCACGCCTGCCGTCTGTGGACGATCGTTCTGGAAATCTCGGTTCTGATGGCGCAGTTCCCGAGCCGTCAGATCGCGGAACTCAGCTATCGCTACCGCACGCTCGGCCTCGGCTTCGCCAACATCGGCGGCCCGCTGATGGCGGCTGGCATTTCCTATGACTCGGCGGAAGGCCGCGCGATCTGCGGCGCCATCTCGGCGGTCATGACCGGCGTGTCCTACGCCACTTCGGCGGAGATGGCAGGCGAGCTCGGGCCCTTCCCCGGCTACTACGACAACTCCGATGACATGCTGCGCGTCATCCGCAATCATCGTCGCGCAGCATATGGCGAAGCAAACGGGTATGAGGCCCTGGCCATTGCGCCGGTTCCGCTCGATCATGCATCGTGCCCGGATCATTGCCTCGTTGACGCCGCCAAGCGCGCCTGGGATCAGGCCCTCGAACTCGGCGTCGAGAACGGCTACCGCAATGCGCAGTCCACCGTCATCGCGCCAACCGGCACGATCGGTCTCGTCATGGACTGCGACACCACCGGCATCGAGCCCGATTTCGCGCTGGTGAAGTTCAAGAAGCTGGCCGGCGGCGGCTACTTCAAGATCATCAATCAGGCAGTTCCGACAGCCCTGCGCACGCTCGGCTATCGCGAGGCACAGATCGCAGAAATCGAGGCCTACGCTGTCGGCCATGGCTCGCTGAAGCAGGCCCCGGCCATCAATCACGCCACGCTGAAGGCGAAGGGCTTCACCGACGCTGTCCTGCAGAAGATCGAGGACTCGCTCTCCACCGCCTTCGACATCAAGTTCGTCTTCAACCGCTGGACGCTGGGTGAATCCTTCCTCACGGATGACCTCAAGATCCCCGCCGACAAGCTGAACGATCCGAGCTTCGAGCTGCTCGCCCATCTCGGCTTCTCGAAGAAGGACATCGAAGCCGCCAACGAGCATGCCTGCGGATCGATGACGCTGGAAGGCGCGCCGTTCCTGAAGTCTGAGCATCTGCCGGTGTTCGACTGCGCCAATCCGTGCGGTCGCAAGGGCAAGCGCTTCCTGTCGGTCGAGAGCCACATCCGCATGATGGCGGCATCGCAACCGTTCATCTCGGGTGCGATCTCCAAGACTATCAACATGCCGAACGAGGCCACGGTGGAGGACTGCAAAGAGTCCTACATGCTGTCCTGGCGGCTGGCGCTGAAGGCCAACGCGCTCTATCGCGACGGCTCCAAGCTGTCTCAGCCGCTCAATGCTCAGGTGCTCGGCGATGACCTCGACGAGCAGGAGGACGTTGCCGATCAGCTCACCGCCGACAAGCCGATGGCGGCTCGTTCGCAGGTTGCCGCCGAACGCATCGTCGAGCGCATCATCGAGCGTGCTCGTCAGCGCGAGAAGCTTCCGGCCCGCCGCAAGAGCTACATCCAGAAAGCAACCGTCGGCGGCCACAAGGTCTACCTGCACACCGGCGAATACGAGGACGGCCGGCTCGGCGAGATCTTCATCGACATGCACAAGGAAGGCGCCGCCTTCCGGTCGTTGATGAACAACTTCGCCATCGCCATCAGCCTGGGCCTGCAGTACGGCGTGCCGCTGGAAGAGTATGTGGAGGCCTTCACCTTCACGCGCTTCGAACCGGCCGGTCTGGTGCAGGGCAACGCGGCGATCAAGAACGCCACGTCCATCCTCGACTACATCTTCCGCGAACTGGCCGTGTCCTATCTCGGCCGCAACGATCTGGCCCACGTCGATCCGGCCGAGATCGTCGGTGCCACAGCGCTCGGTTCATCGGACGAGGACCTGGAAGACGACGAGGCGCCCGCAATCCCGGCGACCAAGTTCGTGTCGCGGGGACTGGTGCGCGGTTCGGTTGTGGGACGTGTCGTTCCGCGCACGGCTGATGGCAACGGCACAGTTGCCACCATGCAGCAGGAAGTGACCACGGCGTTCACGGCCACGGCGTCCTCACCATCGGCGCTGCTGACGCTTCACGACAGCATGTCCCAGATGACGCAAGGTGCGCTGGCGCTGAAGCCGCAGTCCGAGGTCGATCTGAGAGCCCAGGCACGGATCCGCGGCTACGAGGGCGAGTCCTGCCGCGAGTGCGGTAACTTCACCCTGGTTCGCAACGGCACCTGCCTGAAGTGCGACACCTGCGGTGGCACGAGCGGGTGTAGTTAATATGTCGGGAACAGCCAAATCCCGAACTGCAATGGGATAAATCGATGGCTAATGATGACGCGCACGGCAAGGCAATCTCCGATGACGAGCTCGAGAGACGCGCCGAGACCTTGCGCGTCATCACTGACACTGAATTGGAATGGGCACCGGACCTTTTCGAGATAGCCAAAAAGCTATCATTAAATGGACTACACTTCGCAAAACTGACTGTACGTGTCAGACCTGATTCTGAAATGGACGGTGATGAGGCCAAGGCTTATGTCGAAGACAAAATAATAGAACTGAGTCAGACGACACTGGATGGCCTACGCATAAACAATCCTCGCTGTCGCATGACGTTTGCTCACGAGCTTGCCCACATAGCCTTGAACCATAGCGGTGCGGTTCGGCACCGAAAAATTGCGGGCAACAAGACGCCCTCCTTCATTCGCCATCCAAATTCTGTTGAACGACAGGCACGTGTATGGGCGGCGGCCTTTTTGATGCCCAAGAAATTGGTCCGTCAGTGCGCAAATGCGGCAGAGATCGCTAGCCGAATGAAAGTCAGCATGGAAGCAGCTGAAATTCGGTTTAAGAAAATCAATGTACTCCAGGCCGCGAAGAAAACGCCAGATTACATTCAGCGGGAAATCGACAAGCTCAAGGCTCAATCTGGCGTAACATCTCGGTCGCCCAAGCCGTCAGTTCTGAGCAGTGATCAGCAGATGCGGCTACTGTGGGCGATCGCCCACGAGGCCGAGAACGAAGATCCCAATGAGTATCGCTGCATCGATTCGCGATATGTCATTCGGTGGTCTCGTCGCGGAGAAAGCAGGCCGGGCGGATGGCGAATTATCAACGGTTGTATCATCCCCTGGGATGAAGAACGCTCAAGATAGCAATCGAAGATTGATCAGTGTAACGCCGCCTCCGTGAACCCGCGAAGGGACAGGATATCCAGTGGAGCGCCCACAGGCGCTCCACAACTTTGTGCAGCAGTTTTGCAACTGTTCCCCACAGAACAAGGGAATCAGAGTCTTATGTGCCGGTACGCGTTGGGTTGTTTGCGTTTCACTGTCCGCAAACCCGTAAGCTTCCGTGCCGCTGAACCGCAAAAATACCGACGTAACCGCCTATCTGCTCGCCGACCACCTGGATGCCATGCTGGCGGCCGGGGAGGATTTGCTGCACGTTCATCAGGACTTGGCGCCGGTTCCTCTTGAGACCACAGGCGACGCCGCACGCGCCGAGATCAACGCCCTTCGCCACTTCGTCGATGCCACCCACACCCTCGAACTCAAGCTGGCCATGCGCGGGCTGCAGGCGCGGGAACGCACGGACGAACTGCGGCGGCTTGATACCCGCCTGGACCTCATTGCAGGCCTGTTCATCGGCGGCACTGCACCTTTGGCCGACGCAGCCGAAGAGCTTGGCGATGAAACAGGCGTCGATTTCAACACTGGCGACGAGGTCGTGTCGTACCTCAGAAGCCGCGCCCTGATCCCAGCAGACAGCATCGGGCTGATATCGACAGACGATCTGAGCGTCACGCCGCGGTTTCTGGTGGCTGGCCGCATCGAACTGTCGGCATTGCTCGACCTCGCCGCCACGTTCCTCGACGCACTTGAGTTGTTCTACGAACTCTATGAATCGGATGAGCCCGCCGACGTCGTCGATGGCTCCGAGGACACCCCCGCGCGGACGGTTTGATTGCCGCCGTCGCGCTGATGTGGCGCGTACCGTGCTGGAGAAACCAATTTGGCTGAACTCTTTCATCGCCGAAGGCGATCAGGGAGCAAAGCGACCCGGCGCTAGCGCCGCCCTTGCGGAGCGCGTGAGCAAAGCGAATAGGCACGTGAGCGAAAAATGGTGCCGGCAGAGGGACTTGAACCCCCGACCTACCGCTTACAAGGCGGTTGCTCTACCAACTGAGCTATGCCGGCAAGGCGCGGACTCCGCGATGGGCGCGCTTATAACCTCTGCTGCGCGATCTGGCCAGCGGGCAGGCTTTACGATCTGACACAGGGTTTGGTTAGACTAAAGTAAGTATACGTTCAGTCGCCCAAGGGCTTAACCCCTTGTTCGCTGATCTCTGGAATAATGCGATTAATCTGAGGTCATCCATTCGCGACAAGCGGGGAAGTCATATGCGCTTGAAGTATGTTCTCGTCGCGCTGGCCGTGCTGTTTTGCGGCTTCAACGTGACAAAGCCGGCGCAGGCCGGTGGCGATCGCGGCTATTACACCTATCAGCCGAACTACTACAAGAAGGTCTATCCGCGCCATAAGAAGCGTCACTACCGGCGGCCGGTCGAGTATCTTGTGACCGACCCGTACGCCTATCGCTACGAGCCGCGCGGCTACTATCCCTATTATGATTCCGGCTACTGGCGTCCGCTGTGCGCGAGCAACAGCTCGTGCGTTCCGCGGTCCATGCAGTCTCCCTATTGGGAAGCCTGGGGCTATCCGACCCGCAGGGTCCACTACGGCCGTATCCGTCCGTGGCACTGGTGAGTGCATAACGCAGGCTGACCTCAGCCTCCTTCCCTGCGGCTTTGAAATCACAAGGGCGTAGCGCGGTCGCGCTGCGCCCTCATGCGTTTCAAGTCCGAGCTAAGGAACATTTGAGCGGATTATCCGTTGCCGATCAGGTTGCATCTGCTTGCGAGGCAATCGGCGATGGCCAATGTCGATCAACTCCGCCACGACATCGATACGGGACGCACCAGCGACAAAGTCGCGGCGTTCGATCCGGCCGCGGCTCCGCTCGGCACCGATGATGAAGCAGCAGGCGTCTCGATCGATCCCCGGGTGGTTGCCGCTCTACGTGAATCGGAACTCAGGCTTGGTGACCTGACGCGTCAGTCACTCCGCTCTGGCGGCCGTCCCCGCAGCGATGCCATCGCGTGGCTGCTTACGGGAGCGTTCGCATCCGCCTTTGCCGGAATTCTGGGTATCGCCTCGACGTTCTTCCCGGTTTAAGCGGCATCCAGCAGATTGCGCGTCGTGGCAGTTGCTCCGATATCGGAGCCGCCGAGTATCGCATTGAGGGTTCGGGCAAACTTGCGCGGATTGAACCCCCATTTCAGGTTCAGCCTCATTCCGGCCGCGACACGAACCGCAGGCGCGATAGCATTGTATCCATGCTCCAGCAGCAGATCGTTCAGGCGACGATTGGAGAACACCTGGACCAGCGCACGGAAGCGCATCAGCGCGGCGAGTTCGCGCGACGGCTCCTTGCCGAGCCTTCCTTGCAGGCATTCGGAGACCAGGGCCTCCTCCTCCTGGCTCAGCTCACCCCGATAAAGGACCAGGCCGTGTTCCGTACCGACCAGCACCAGCATCGCACTCGCGAGATCTTCGGCATCGGCAACGGGAACGTCACTCGGGTTCCAGGTAATCGCCATGGTACGGGCTCTCTTTCAATACCCCGCCAGCGGAATAGCGGGCAGGGCGATACTCTGAACTGAGCCGACAATGGCCGGGTTTTAGCCCTGGCGCTGTTCCCCGGGAGACAGGGCACTATTCAACTGAGGACACGACGCGCCATCCGCTAATTGCGGCCCAGGCGCAGCCAGGACTTGCCCTTGAGGTCGGCAATGATCTCACGCGCCGCATTGTGCCCCGGAGCCCCTGTGACACCGCCGCCGGGATGCGCGCCCGATCCGCACAGGTAGAGGCCTGGAATGGGCATGCGATAATTCGCGTATCCCAGCACCGGTCGCATCGAGAACAGCTGATCGAGAGACAGCTGACCGTGGAAGATGTCGCCGTCGACCATGCCGAAACGGCGCTCGATATCCAGCGGCGACAGGATTTGCCGGGCGATGACGCTGGCTTTGAAATTCGGAGCGTGCGCCGTCACCGTGTCAATGACCACATCGGCAAACGCCTCTTTAGCGTCATCCCAGCTCCGTCCGTCCGGCAGATGCGGCGCAACGTGCTGGACGAACAGGCTCGCAACATGATGGCCGGGTGGGGCCAGCGCCGGATCGAGCGTGCTCGGGATCAGCATCTCCACAACCGGCTGCTGCGACCAGCCATGCAGGCGCGCATCGAGATAAGCGCGCTCCAGGTAGCCGATCGTCGGACCGATAACGATGCCGGAGCCATGATGCGGCTGTTGCTCCTTACCGGGACGGCACAGGAAATCCGGCAGCTCGGACAGCGCAACATTCATGCGGAAGGTGCCTGAACCGGTCTTCATGCCAGTGAAGCGCGCGCGCAGATCGCCGGAAACATCCGCGTCCGGCACCAGATCGCGGAACAGCAGCTTCGGCGGAACATTGGCCGCTACCGCGCGAGCACGAACCACCTCTCCCGAGGCCAGGAGGATACCGGAGACCCGTCCGTCCGCGGTTGTGACCTTGGTGACCTGGACGCCGGTGCGGATCGCGACACCGTGGGCGCGCGCCGCCGCGGCCATGGCTTGCGTGATCGCCCCCATCCCGCCGACCGCATGCCCCCACACGCCCGGCTTGCCATTGACCTCGCCAAAACAGTGATGCAGCAGCACATATGCTGTGCCTGGCGTGAACGGTGAGGCATAGGCGCCGACGATTCCATCGAACCCGAAGGCCCCCTGCACCACCTCGCTCTCGAACCACTGTGCGAGGTAGTCGGCGGCACTCTTGGTGAACAGATCGACCAGCAGCCGCTGATCCTCTATCGAGAGCCCCAGCAGACGGCGGCCGATGCCAGCCGCCTTGATCATCTCGACAATGCCTCCACCGGCGTTTGGCGGCGTGCGCAGCCCGAGATCGCGGAGCACATTCGCGGCCCGGTCCAATGCCGCATCGTAAGCGGGCAGCCGTTCCGCAGCACGGGTCGAAAACGCGGCGATAGCCTGCTGTCTATTGGCTAAACCATAGGGCATCAGCAGACCCCGGCGAGCGTCGACCGGCCAGAAATTCGCCGCCGGACGCTCCAGGATCTTCAGCCCATGACGCGCCAGTTCAAGGTCGGCGATCACCTTTGGATTGAGCAGGCTGACGGTATAGGCAGCCCCCGAATTGCGATAACCCGGATGAAACTCCTCGGTGACGGCAGCCCCACCGACGACATCGTTCTTTTCCAGCACGACAACGCTGAGCCCGCCCTTTGCCAGATAGGCCGCGCACGTCA
>JAEYYQ010000294.1 GCA_023428365.1 Pseudomonadota bacterium
ATTTTATCACGCAGAACCCGCTCGACGTGCCCGACAGCGTCTCCGCGCAGCTCGGCAACCGCGTGCAGCATGCGTTGCGCGCTTTCACGCCGCGCGAACAGAAGGCGGTGAAGGCTGCTGCCAGCACGTTCCGGCCGAACCCCGATCTCAATACCGAACGCGTCATTCTCGAACTCAAGGTCGGTGAGGCGCTGGTCTCGATGCTGGAAAACAAGGGCGAGCCGTCGATTGTGCAGCGGACCCTGATCCGTCCGCCGTCGGGACAGATCGGGCCGATCACCGAGCAGCAACGCAAGAGCCTGATTGAGAACAGTCCGCTTTTCGGCAAGTACGAGGACACGCAGGATACGCATTCGGCGCATGAGATCCTGGCCAAGCGCGGCGCGGAAAAAGCGGCCGCGGATGCAGCCGCGGAACAGGAAAAGCAGGCCCAAGCCAACAGCTGGACCAACGTCATTTTCGGCCGCGGACCGCGCGGCGGGCGCTCCGTCGGCGAACAGATCACCCGCGACGTGTCACGCTCGCTGATGCGCTCCGTGGTGACTCAGGTGAAGAACGCGATCCTAAAATCCATCCTCGGTGGCCGGCGTTGATGCCGGTCAAGATGCTCGCTGCTTCGGTCGGGCATCGTGTTGGCGCGAAACAGCCGTAAACGTGTGGATGCTCTGGCATTCGCGCGAGGTTGCGCGGTGTGCACTGAGGGGCGGAATGAAACGTCGTATCGCGGGTGTCGTGGCGCTTTGGACCGTAGGCGGATTTGTGCCGCCAAGCACAGCGCAAACCGTGCAATCAGTTGAGAAGCAAGGCGAACTGATCGCCGACCAGCTGTGTGCGAGCTGTCACGCCATCGGACGGGAAGGTGCGAGCGCGCAGCCGAAAGCCCCGCCATTTCGCGATCTGCACAAGCGCTATCCCGTCGAACAGCTCGCCGAGTCACTGGCTGAGGGCATCTTCACCGGCCACGAAATGATGCCGGAGTTCACGCTGGAGCCAGCGCAAATCGAGGCATTTCTCGCCTATCTCGAAAGCCTCAATCAGTAAGCTAACGGGCATCAGCCGTGAGGCGAGGTCTCCGCCCCGGGACATCGGGCGGCCGTTTGACCCAAACGCGGCCACTCTCCGACATCCGGATTCCCTCCGCAAACAACGCGGCCTGATAGCGCCGATCGAAGGCTTCGGTTGCTTTCAGCGTGAAGCTGTCGGGTACGAAGGTCAGGTTGAAGTCGGCGCCCGCATCCTGAGCCATCCGATAGATGCGATAGATGTCACCCTTGTGCTGACTCTTGATCAGCGTCTCGATGGCCCGCGCTGCGATCGGCAAGGTCTGCTCTTTTACAGGCTTGTATTCCGGATCGAATTTGCCGTTCTTGACGATGTACAACCTCCGGATCGGCGGCGCATCGTAGAAGCGGTCGAACGCTTTGAACGGCACCTGCAACGGCGACACGAACACCTCGTGCGTGGTGCCGCCGTCGACGTGCATCTCCTCAAAGGTCTTATTGCCGTAGTCGACGGTAATGTTGACCGGCGGTAGCGCGCCCGGGATCGACGCTGAGGCGAGAATGACCTGACGGAACAGCTCCAGCGCGTGTGGGTGTCCGCTGGCTGCGATCTCACCCATATTCCAGACCACAGGGCGCTGAGCATCCAGATTGGTCGTCCCGATCAGCAGCATCCGACCCTTGCGGTATTCGGCTGCGATCTGGCGGAGGAATGAGCGGGTGACGTACTTTTCGATCAGCGCTTTCAATGGGCCACTGTCGGCCAACGCCGGGCCGCCGAGCAGGCCGGGCAGGATTTGTGCGACGATCAGTTCGTTGGTGCCGTAATCAGTCCAGATCTCCCTGAGCTGATAGTCATAGCGGGAGCCGAGGAAGGCGAACGGGGCAATGATCGCGCCGGCGCTCACCCCGGTGACGACCTGAAACACGGGCCGGTTGCCGCGTTCGGTCCATCCGGTCAGCAGTCCGGCTCCGAAGGCACCATCGGATCCACCGCCAGACAGGGCAAGAATATTGACGACCGGGCGGCCGTTGATCCGATGAGCGTCCTGGGCGAGTCGTGGCATATTGGGCAGGCGCGTGCGGAATTCAGCGTCGATGTCGCCGGGCACCTCATCTCCCCAGGCGCGCACACCCGCCATATTCAGCGGACGCACATCCTGCACCAGTTCGACGGGAACGGGAGTGCGTGGATCAAGCGTTGCGCAGCCGGCGCCCAATAGAGCAGCAAGCATCGCCAAGCTTATGACAAGTGCTTGCACCAAAACGCGCCCCTAACCCGATCTACGCAGTCTCCCCAAGGATAATCTGTAGCGGGCTAATAAGTCATGATCAAGCAACACGCCTGCGGCAGTGGCAAGCCTGTGACTTGCCAGCCGCAGCGCCGCAACAACGCGCCCGTCTGCCGATGTAAAAACGGCCCGCACGCAAAGCGTGCAGGCCGGACATCTCTATATGTCGGGACTTAAGCTGGTCAGCCTACCAGCGACTCGACGTACTCCCAGTTGACCAGGTTATCGAACCAGGCTTCCAGGTACTTCGGGCGCGCGTTCCGATAGTCGATGTAGTAGCTGTGCTCCCACACGTCGACACCGAGGATCGGCTGCGAACCAAGCATCAGCGGGTTCTCGCCGTTGTCGGTCTTGGTGACCTGCAGCGCGCCGTCCTTGACGGCAAGCCAGGCCCAGCCCGAACCGAACTGCGTGACGCCGGCGTTGATGAAGTCGGCGCGCATCTTGTCGAAGCCGCCATAGCCTTTCACCAGCTTGTCGACCTTGCCGGGAAGCTTGTTGCCGCCACCGTTCTTCGTCATCCAGTTCCAGAAGTGGAGGTGGTTGTAATGCTGGCCGGCGTTGTTGATCAGGCCCTGGTTCTTCTGATCGTAAGCGGCCTTGACGATCTCCTCCAGGCTCTTGCCTTCCAGGCCGGAGCCGGCAAGCAGTTTGTTGCCGTTATCGACGTAGGCCAGGTGATGCTTGTCGTGGTGGAATTGCAGCGTCTCGGCCGACATATACGGTGCCAAGGCGTCATAGGCATAAGGCAAGTCAGGGAGTTTGAAGGTCACGAGCGTCCTCCGTCGCGTTGAAGACCCAGAATTCAAATGGGGAAGTGGCAGCAAACTAGCCACTTGTCCTCGGCAAATCAAACGCCGTCGGAGGGCGTTCGGTTCGTTTTTCTGGGCTGGGGAGGGAGGGGGTGAGGGCGCAGCGACCCTGAACGCTGCGCCCCCTGGATCACGCCGGGGAAGAAATCTCAGGGTGATACGGAGGTTAGGGCGCCCGCATTGAACCGTTTCTGAATGCGGCGTTCATCTGGGGTTCATCCGTGCGGATGGCCGTGCCCAATCCCGTTTCCGACCCTTGTAGGGCTTCGTTGCCTCGGCAGGTGCGTCTCACGGTCGTGCTGGCGGCATCGGTCGTATCCATCGTAGGTTCATCCGACGGAATTCATGGTGCTGGCGCGTCATGCTTCATAGTCAGGCGCGAGCTGGAACCGGGCACATACGACAATGAGCAAAAAATACAAAAAGTATCTCTTCACTCTCGCGATCCCTCTGGCGGCTGTCGCGATCGGAAGTCTGTGGCTGCCCGGTATGCTGAAAACCGGCGACAACGGTCTCGTCTATGAAACCGTTGATGTGACGCGCGGTCTGATCCGCCGAACGGTCTCCACGTCGGGACCGGTGCGCGCCATGGTGACGGTTCAGGTCGGTTCCCAGCTTTCCGGCCAGATCCAGGAAGTTACGGCCGACTACAATACCGAGGTCAAAGAGGGTGACATCCTCGCCAAGCTGGACGCCAAGACATTCACGGCCAAGGTCGCCCAGGCTCGAGCGGATCTCGCCTCGGCGAAGGCCCAGCTCGCCAACAATCGCGCTGCCCAGGTTAAGGCAGAAGCTGTTCTGAAGCATGCCGAACTGGCCATTGAGCGGCAGAAAACCCTGGCAGAGCGCGGCATTGCAGCTCATGCAGCTCTGGAATCTGCAACTCGGGATGCCGAGGTTGCGCGCGCGGAGATCGTCATTGCCAAGGCGCAGATCGAAGGTGCGGAGGCTGTGATCATCCAGCGTCAGGCCCAACTCGACCAGGCTCAGATCGATCTCGATCGCGCAATCATCCGCTCTCCGATCAACGGTACGGTGATTTCGCGCACAGTCGATGTCGGTCAGACCGTGGCAGCCAGCTTGCAGGCTCCCGAACTGTTCCAGATCGCGCAGGATCTCCGCCGCATCCGCATCGAGGCTCAGGTCAACGAGGCCGACGTTGGTGTGATCCAGGAAGGCAATCCTGTCACCTTCACGGTCGACGCCTACCCGGAGCGCCGCTTTGACGGACGCGTGACCCAGGTTCGTCTCGCGGCTACCGAGCTGAATAGCGTCGTCACCTACACGGTGATCGTTGAAGCCTCGAACGAGGATCGTCGCCTGTTTCCCGGCATGACGGCCAATGTGCAGATCGTGACTGCTGAGAAAGACAATGTACTCCGGGTCGCCAACGATGCGTTGCGCTTCCGGCCGCGTGACAGGGCAACGTCTGGGACGGAGGCTATCGCAGCCGGTTCGCGTCAAGGTGGGCAACGCGGCGAACGCATGATCGCGCAGCTCAAGACCGAGCTGAAGCTGACCGACGAACAAGCCGCCATCGTGAGCGACGAGCTGACCAAGATGATGACGCGGGCCCGCTCGAATGCGGCAGAGAAGTCGACTGCGCTTCCCGGCTTCGGTCCGCCGCGTCGCGCCCAGTCTGGGGACGGCCAGCGCAGTCCGTTCATGCAACGCATCGAGCAGGTCGTCGTTTCGGTCCTGACGCCCGATCAGATGCCGCTGTTCGATAGCTGGAAGCGTGAGCGCGAAAGCACGCGCAATGCAACGGTGTGGGTGCTCGCATCAAACGGCCAGATCGAGGATCGCTTCGTCAGGTTGGGCGTCGCGGATGACCAGTTCACCGAGGTGTTGAGTGGGAAGCTGGGACCGGGCGACCGGCTGGTGACGCGGGCGCGTGAGGTGCGCAAATGATCGGCGCAACCCCGCTTGGCCGGACCGCGGAAGCGACCGGTCCGGCGCTGATCAGCGCGCACGGCGTGTCGAAGGTCTACCACATGGGCGACCAGACTGTGCGCGCGCTCGACGACGTCTCGCTGGATATTGCTGACGGAGAGTTCGTGGCCATCATGGGCACGTCCGGCTCGGGCAAGTCGACCATGATGAACCTGATCGGTGCGCTGGATGTGCCGACGGCCGGCATCCTTTCGATCGACGGACGCGATATCTCGACGTTATCGTCGGATGAGCAGGCCGTGCTGCGCAATCGTACCATCGGTTTCGTCTTTCAGCAGTTCAACCTGCTGCCGCGCACTCCGGCGTTACGCCAGGTGATGTTGCCGCTGCTCTATGCCAATCCGAAGCCGGCCAACGCGGAGGAGCTGGCGACGCTCCGATTGCAGCAGGTCGGCCTCGGAACCCGCATGGATCACCATCCGCGGCAGCTGTCGGGCGGTCAGCAGCAGCGTGTCGCGATTGCACGCGCTCTCGTAAATAACCCGAAGATCCTGCTTGCCGATGAGCCGACTGGTGCCCTCGACAGCCGCACCTCGGTCGAGATCATGCAGCTGTTCACCGAACTCAATGAAGCGGGCATCACCGTCGTGCTCGTCACGCACGAGCCCGAGATCGCGGAGTACGCGCGCCGCAAGATCACCTTCCGCGATGGAAAAATCCAGGAGGACGTGCAGCAGACCGGGTTCCTGAGGAGGGCCGCGGAATGAATATCCTCGACAGTTTCTCCATCGCGCTTTCCGCACTGCGTACCAATCTGCTGCGGTCGGTGCTGACGACGCTCGGAATTATCATCGGCGTCGGTTCAGTCATCATCATGGTGGCCGTAGGTTCCGGCGCGCGCAGTGAGATCGAGCGCCAGATCAGTTCGCTGGGCTCAAATATGCTGGTCGTGTTCCCCGGTTCGTCGCGGGTCGGAGGCCGCGCAGGCGGTGCCGGTACGCGGCTGCCCTTGGTTGAGACCGATATCCACGCGATCCGCGATAAGGTGCCCGATGGGCTTGCCATCTCCGGATTTCTGCAAGGCAACGCGCCGGTGGTGTACGGCAATATGAACTGGACCACGGCGG
>JAEYYQ010000331.1 GCA_023428365.1 Pseudomonadota bacterium
GGGTATTCGTCGCCCCAATTGATGAACGACCATGCGCGTACGGTCTCGTCCGAGGGTGACACGATCTGCGTGACTGCGCCCGCTAAGTCGAGAGCCTTGCGCGGCTCAGTGAGTTCCACTTCCTCAAAGCCGTTGGTTACCAGGATGGCGACCCTTTTGCCGGATAAATCTTCGGCCATGGCCTTTCTCCATTGTTGCGATCCACTACGCCTGGGAATGCAACATCAGCTCATTATTATAGTTCACCACCTGGTTTCGTGTCCGCAGTGAACTTCGTTCGAGCGCCACGTCGACCCCTTTCCTGCAAGCCGGCGAGATCACGCGATTTAATGGCCACGATTCTTTCGCGTCTGAGCTGCTTTCTTCGCGGAAGCTGAGCGCTCTGCTGCGGGCCGCGACGCGGACGCTTCGCCACCAAGTTTTCCGCCTCTGTGGGCTGCAGGGTGCCCTGTATGAACGCCGCGTCCCGATCCGCCTGGCTGATTACCACCGCCGTCGTCCTTATTAACGGTCGCCCAAGCCCGGCGCTCCGCTTCTTTCTCGCTGACGCCGCGCTTCTCGTAACTCTGTGCGATATGATCGGCTTTGCGTTCTTGTTTGTCGGTATATTTGGATTTGTCGCCGCGTGGCATAGTCAAACCCTCCTGCCGCAATCAAAATTCTAACCTCGTGGAACGATGTCGGTTCCACCTCGATACAGCGGCGGCTCGCTTGACTGCATCCGGAACGTCTCCAGTCGACACAGGTTGTTCTTTAAATAAGCTCGAGTTCGCGAGGCATTGACTATGGCAAAACTTGAACGACGGCTCGCCGTGGTGACAGGAGCTTCGACCGGCATTGGCTACGAACTCGCCAAATGTTGCGCAGACGCTGAGTTCGATCTGATCGTCGTTGCCGATGAGCCGGCCATCCACTCGGCCGCAAAGGACTTGGAGGCCTTCGGTGTCAAAGTCGAGGCTGTGGAAGCGGATCTCGCGACGATCGCCGGTGTCGATCGCCTCATCGACTCCATTGCAGGACGATCGGTCGACGCGCTGCTCGCAAACGCGGGCCGCGGCCTTGGTAAGGGATTTCTGGATCAGGATTTCGATGATGTGATGCGCGTGGTCAACACGAACATCACCGGCACGATCTACCTCATCCAAAAAATTGGCCGCGCCATGCGGGCTCGCGGCCAAGGCCGTATCCTGATTACCGGCTCAATTGCTGGTTTTATTCCGGGCACGTATCAAGCGGTCTACAACGCCAGCAAGGCGTTCCTTGATTCATTCTCATTTGCCCTCCGCGCGGAGATCGCTGACACGGGTGTCACCGTCACCTGTTTGATGCCAGGGGCGACGGAGACAGATTTTTTCGCACGTGCGGACATGCTCGATACGCAGATTGGCCAAAGCAAGAAAGACGATCCAACCGAGGTGGCCAAGATTGGATTCAAGGCGATGATGAATGGGGACGGCGATGTCGTCAGTGGGTGGCACAATAAATTACAATCGGCCATCGCAAACGTAATCCCGGCATCGATCCTCGCCGAGCAGCATCGCAAACGGGCCGCTCCTGGATCTGCATCGCATTGAGGAGAGCATCGTATGAAAGCCCTCTGCTGGCATGGAAAAGGCGATGTCCGTTGCGAAACAGTGCCGGATCCCAAAATCGAGGATCCACGTGACGCCATCATTAAGGTCACGGCTTGCGCTATCTGTGGATCGGATTTGCACCTCTACAACGGGGTGGTGCCCGAGATGCACAGCGGCGATATCCTCGGCCACGAAACCATGGGCGAGGTGGTGGAGGTTGGGGCAAACAACAAGTCTCTGACAGTCGGCGACCGCGTCGTTGTGCCGTTCACGATTTCATGTGGGGAGTGCTTCTTCTGTCAACGTGGGCACTATTCTGCTTGCGAGCGCTCCAACCCGGATGCTGCAAAGGTTGCCAAGCTCTGGGGGCACTCGCCGGCCGGTCTCTTCGGATATTCGCACCTGCTGGGCGGTTATCCAGGCGGACAGGCGGAATACCTGCGTGTTCCGTTCGCGGATGTAGGTCCGATCAAAGTCCCATCGCATCTGAGCGATGACCAAGTTCTGTTCTTGTCGGATATTTTTCCTACGGGTTACATGGCCGCTGAGTACTGCAACATTCAGCAGGGAGATACCATCGCGGTTTGGGGGTGCGGTCCCGTTGGACAGTTTGCGATCAGAAGTGCGTTTCTCCTCGGAGCCGAAAAAGTCATCGCCATAGATACGGTTCCAGAACGTTTGGAAATGGCTAAAGCTGCTGGCGCCACGGTTGTGGACTTTATGGACGAAGACATTTACGAGCGCATCCAGGACATGACGGCCGGGCGTGGCGCCGACGCATGTATCGATGCGGTTGGGACCGAACCTGACGCAAGATCGAGTTTCGACTCGTTCGTTGATCGGGTGAAGGTAGCAACCTTCATGGGCACCGATCGTCCACATGTGGTCCGACAGGCGATTCAATGCTGCCGAAATTTCGGCACGGTCTCGATCGTCGGCGTCTATGCTGGCTACCTCGACAAGCTACCGATCGGTTCTGCGATGAATTGGGGACTTACATTGCGCATGGCACAGACGCCGGTTCAGCATTATTTGCCGAAGCTATTGAAGCGAATTGAAGAAGGGGAGATCGATCCTTCCTTTATCGTCACCGACGTGGCGTCACTTGATGAAGGTCCGAAACTCTATAACAAGTTCCGGGACAAGAAGGATGGGTGCATTAAGGTGATGCTAAAGCCGTAGTCAGCTCCTTGGCAACGGCGTGGGCCGAAGGCACACCATCATCACGGCATACCAAACACTCCCAATCTGGACCCACGTATATTGCCCCTGAAACTCGTCTGTCCGGCTCCAGCGGGAGGGCTGCGAGAACACTTGGATATTTGAACGGTAGGGCACGCCGCGCGTTCCTTCTCGAGGTAATGGTACGGAACCTGCCAGAGAACCCTCACGTTCGGGTAGATGCGGCCGTTGGATAAAGCCACGCTGCAGTCAGTCAGGAGGATGCGCTATGTTCTTGCGTGTGGACAAGCTTCAGATCGAACTGCCGTCCCCAAAGAAACAAGATGCCAACGCCGCTGCAGCTCTTCAGGAATTGCTGGGCGGCAAGTACGGAGAGATGTCAACGCTTGGAAACTATCTCTTCCAGAGCTTCAATTTCCGCAGCAAGAGCAAGCTGCGCCCGTTCTACAGCCTCGTTGCAGCTATAACAGCCGAGGAACTGGGGCATGTGGAGTTAGTCAGCAATGGCGTCGCCATGCTGGCGAACGGCCCCGACCAGAAGAATGCTGACGCCGGCGATGGTGGCGACATTTCGAAAGCACCGTTCGCATCCATGAAGGACGTACGACTGGCGGGCGCGTTTTTCTCGAATGCGGGCGGCGCGACGCCGGTCAACAGCAATGCCATGACTTGGAATGCTGACATGGTGACCACAACGGGAAACTTGGTCGTGGATCTGCTGCACAACTTCCATTTGGAATGTGGCGCGCGACTACACAAGCTGCGTGTTTATGAGAGCCTTACAGATCCGACGGGCCGCGAAGTCTGCGGCTATCTTCTCGTTCGCGGCTCTGTGCATGCCCACGCGTATGCGTTGGCGCTCGAAAAGATCACCGGCGTCGAACTGGAGAAATTTTTACCGACACCGAACATTCCGCTCGATAAGATTCCGGAATGCCAGAAATATCTCGATGAAGGTGTGCACCGGCGCCTCTACACGTTCAGTCCTACCGACTACAAAGAAATGGCAGGCATCTGGGGCGGTGGGGAACAGGCCTTACCCGATGATCCGCCGGGCGAACTGAAGATTGTCGAAGGTATGCCCGACGGAGCCAAGATCCATGATTTAACCGGTACGCCATCTGCTTTCACGCCAGATTACGCCCCGGAGGAAATGTTCGAGATCGCTGCGAAGCTTTATAAGAAGTCGCGCTAAAGCACTGGGTGCTATCGACTGTTGTGACCCAAACTTGCAGCTAACGAGCGCCGTCCTGTTTCAATGAGATCTGGACTTGTCGCTCGGTGCTAGCGCCCACTGGCCGGCGGTGAGGCTCACTCTGAGGGCCAGCTCTCGACAATCTCAGCGACCTCCGCTGCCTCAATTTGTTCCTTGAGACGCTCATGGAAGAAATCGATGATGGCATCGTGCGTGTTGTCGACCGAGCTGCACAGCGCATCGGTGACAACGATGACTCGAAACCCAGCATCGACGGCGCCCAGAACAGTTGCCAGGACGCAAACATCGGTCTCCCCACCTGAGATCACGATGGTATCTACGTGCTTTCTCAGCAGCGTCGGCAGCAAATCGGTTCCAGCCCAAGGCGAGTAGACTTTCTTTTCGACAGTGGTGGCTGGCGGTACGAAGATCTGGAGTTCAGGTACGAGCTCGAGAAGTGATCGATCCACTTTGGTTAGCGTCATGTTATCCCATCGTTGGTAGTAGCGTTGCCATGCCCCTCGAGCTGTCGCACTCCCAACTGCCGGAATGAATTTGCTGAAGATTGTGCGCTCCGGGCGCGCCTCGCACAGACGGACGACCTGTGGCAGGACTTTCCGCAACCAGTCGGTTTTCCATGGGCTTCCGGCGTCGAACATCCGTTGCATGTCGACACACAGATGAACCGCTCCATTACCGAGCGGACCAAAACGCAGGCCTTTCTGCTTATCCGTCATGGCTGCATTTTGATGACACTGAGCCGACCGTCGCCTTCCAACTTGGCTAATCGGACTTGTTCGTAGGAAAGCACGTCTTTCTCACGCAACTGCGAGCGCAAATCTTCTTCCGGAATCATCTCGCTTGCGATGTTCTCCGTTTTCAGTTTGCCGTTCTCGATGAGAGTAATTGGCGGCGCCGCGAGGATAGGCCGGAGCGCCGGGAAGCGGTAGCGCAGCCAGTCTATGAAATACTCCCAGGCAACGATCGTCATGACGAGCACTAGGCCCTCCGTGACGGAGCTGTATTCCTTACCAAGACCGTTCTGTGCGGCATCGGCGATAAGAACGATTACAAGCAAGTCCGCCGGGCCGAAGTTTCCCGTCTGTCGCCGCGCCATCAGTCTCAGGATTGCGAATAGGCCAAGATACATAATGGAGCCACGAAGAATGATTTCCGCAATTCCCACGGCCGGAATGAATACAGCATTCCAATCGATCATCATGACGCACTCCGCAACGTTTATCGAGCGCGTGATTGCCGGTCGCACTCGCGTCTGCCAGTTCGCTCCTCCAACGCTTTGCTTAATGGTATGGTTCTATGGCCGTCACTTGGATAGCCGCGCGGATCGTGCAGTGCGGCCTGCGAAGGGTACATGAAAGGTTAGTGAGCAACTTTGCCGACCAGATCGACGTACGCGCCTGTCTGCGTGTCGTAGCCTCGACGTTGCGGATCTGGGATAGAGCCACGGAGCGCGCCGGCGATGGCATCAAAGCGGTGTGGACCATCGCAGTGTCACCGCGCCTCAACCAACAAGCTCCGGAGCGGTTTCCCGTCCCGGAGCTCTACAGCTGTGGTGAAACATAGGCATTTCACCCGCCAAGACCATAACGCACGGCGGTCCGTTTGGTTCCGCTTCAAGACTAGAAAGGAGCCGACGACGAATGGGGATCCGGCAAATAATGGAAGCTGAACCTTTCAACCATGGCAGCGTTTGCTCTGAAGCTTGAGGAGCACGTTATGGCGACAGATAAGCTTACGATAGTTGATGGACCTGACAAACCTGCCCTCCAATGGTCCCTGGCAAATTCCGACCCTGACGTAAATTTCCGCACGGATGAGGATGCGCTTGAGGCGCAAATCACTGCGATGGAAGAAGAAGGATCCGACGGGTTTACCTTCCGACTGCAGGGCAAGGTGACAACGGGGCCGAATGCAGGCGCCCTATTCAATGCCGTTTACAGCATTGAATCCCGGTCCGGGTGGATTGAGATCGGTGCCTGAGGCGCGTAACGTCCCGACGGTGAGGCGCGAAGAAGCGGCGGCCTTGCGCGACAGCCACGGCGAGCGTCCTGTCGTCATCATTACCGGGAGTAGCGGCTTTCTCGGTCGGGCAATAGCAAGGCGCCTTAAAGGCCGATATAAAATCGTTGGGCTGGATGTTGCGCGGCCGCGAGACCCCATCGACGAAGTCAAGACATTCGAAATTGATCTAAGCTCGCAGGAGAGCGTTGCTCGGGCCATCGGCGATATTCGTCGCAATGCCGGTGATCAGATCGCCTCCGTCGTGCACCTTGCTGCTTATTTCGACACGACTGGCGAAGATAATCCTAAATACGATGCGGTGACGGTTGAGGGGACTCGTCGCCTTTTGAAGGAGCTTCAGACGCTCCAGACAAAGCAGTTCATTTTTTCCAGCACCCTCCTGGTTCATGCGCCGAGTCCCGCAAAGGGCGTGACGATCAATGAAGACGCGCCAATCGAACCAACATGGGCTTACCCTGCATCAAAGGCTCAAACCGAGGATGTGATCCTGCAGGGGCGAGGGGCTGTGCCTGTCGTCATCATGCGGTTTGCTGGCGTATACGACGAAAATTGCCGCGCGGCATTCATCAGTCAGCAGATTGCCCGCATTTTTGAGCGCTTGCCCACTGCGTATCTGTTCACAGGGGACATCACGTCGGGCCAACCCTATGTTCATATCGACGATCTAGTCGAAGCCGTTGAGCGGACGATAGATCGCCGCACCACCCTTCCGGACGTGACCACCTTCCTTATCGGCGAGGAAGACACGCTCTCTTATGAACAGATGCAGAAGCGCATCGGTCATCTCATTCATGGCGAGGAGTGGCAGACGTTTGTGCTTCCCAAGGGCGTTACGAAGCTTGGCGCGATCATGCAGGAAAAAGTTCTGGATCAGGAGACCGACATCAAGGCGTGGATGATCGAAAACTCCGACGATCATTACGAGATCGACATCTCGCGGGCGCGGCAGCTCTTGGGCTGGGAGCCACGCCATAGTCTCGCCGATACCCTTCCCGAAATCATCCGTCGGCTCAAGTCAGATCCGACCGACTGGTATGAGATCAACAAACTTGAGCCTGCGCCCGTTGCGGCTTCGGAACCAGAACTCGAACAGGCCGCCGCGCGATTGCGTAGGCCCCGTGAGCAGAGCGAGAAGCGGGTCTCGGCTGAGGTGGAACTGCAGCGACAGGCCACACTGTGGGCGCCACTGACGAATGCCGCTATTGGACTGTGGCTTGTTGCAACGCCATTCACACTTGGTCTTTTTGATCCCATAACCGCTTCTGTACCACCTGCGCTCGGCCATGACATTGCAGCCGCGGAGGTTCGCAATGCGCGGCTGGGCATCAGCGAAATCATCTCCGGATTTCTCGTCACTGTTCTCGCGCTTCTTGGCATGCGTCAGCGCTTTGCCAGCCTTCAGTGGATGACGGCGGCAATCGGCATCTGGATCATGTTCGCGCCGCTGGCGTTTTGGACCACGAGTGCTGGGGCGTATACCAACGACATGTTGGCTGGCATGTTCATCGTCGCGTTTGCGGTGATCGTGCCTCCGACCCCTGGCGTTAGCTATCGCGCGCACGCTGCGGATGATGACCGGCCGCTTGGCTGGACCTATTCTCCTTCATCATTCACGCAGCGCCTTCCGATTATCGGACTCGCGTTGGTCGGCTTATTCGTGTCGCGCTATCTCGCAGCCTATCAAATGGGCCATATCAATAGTTTATGGGATCCGCTTTTTGGCGCCGGCGATGCTCCGGTTGCCAACGGTAGCGAGGCGGTCGTTACGTCTTGGGTCTCGAAGGGATTTCCGATTGCCGATGCAGGTGTCGGCGCATTTGCCTATGCGCTGGATATCCTGGCGGGCGTTATTGGAGACCGTCGGCGTTGGCGCACCATGCCTTGGATGGTGCTGCTTTTCGGGCTGCTGATCATCCCGCTTGGCGTCATCAGTGTGAGTTTCATCATTATTCAGCCGCCATTGATTGGGGCGCTGTGCACGTTATGCATTGTCCAGGCGGCTGTGACCGTCATTCTCATTCCCTATTCGATCGATGAGGTTCTGGCGACATGTCAGTATCTGCGGTCGGCGACGCGAGCCGGAGAACCGTTTTGGCGCACGTTCTGGCGCGGCGGACCATCCTTATCCGAAGACCAACAGCCTGGGCCGGATCTTGATCAACCGGTTTCTGCCATTCTGCGCGAATTCCTGATGGGGGGCGTCAACTTCCCGTGGACGCTCGTGGCCAGCACGGTCCTCGGTGCAGTTCTGATGATGACGCCACTTCTCGTCGGCACGCAGCCACCACTGTACTTCAGCGATCACATCGTGGGATGTTTGATAATTCTCCTCGCTGTCACAGCCATGGCCGAGGTTGCGCGAGCGATGAGGTTTGTGAATGTGGCTCTTGGTGCATGGATCGTCCTTTCACCCTTCTTCCTCGTCGGCGGGATAGCCGCCGGCACAATGCTCAACGTTGCGATCGGCCTGATGTTAATTGGCCTCAGTCTGCCCCGTGGCACACGGAGTGACGCCAATTACGGCAGCTGGGACCGGCTCATTATTTAGCGTGAGCAGAGGTCTACGCGTTCGCGCAACCTCTTGCTCGACATACTCCCGCGTGATGCTTGGCCGGTGTGGCTTGGAAAGGCAGAGTCCTATGCCGCGGAGATCAAAGCGATCCTGCGGCCCTTCGAGGACGGCGGGTCATGGACGATGACGGAGCAGGCGCCAGCACGCGCAGCAAAGGCAAAGAGTCGAATTTTCAACAGATGCTGTTCTGATTTCCGGTCGAAACAGAAATACGGTGGAATCTGCAATCCAAATGCTCTGGTCAGAGGTTGCGTGCAACGGTACAATTCATCCGTGCATATTGTTTATGGCATGATCGACCCGCGCACGGACGCGATTTTCTACATAGGCCAATCATCCGATTTTCCGGCCCGCAAGTCTGCGCACCTGGAGGGCAGTGATCAGCTCTCAGGCTATGCTGTCAAGCAGATGAAGCTCAACGGGTTTGTGCCGCTGTTTGTGGTGCTTGAGCGAGCGAAAACCAAGGGCGAAGCACTGTCGGCTGAGATCTTCTGGATCGAAATTATGAAGGCGCGTGGTGCTGCCCTGCTGAATGCTCAGGGCGTGGGCGGATATGTTGAGCGCGGGAAAGTGCGCAAGGCAATGGCCGAGAAGCTTGAGATGATGGAGCAGTCCAAAGTAGCCAGTAAAGCGATGCAGAGGGCAACACTCGACGACGTGGCCAATGGCCGTTCGGTTCGCACCTGTGAGGAATGGTCAGCGCTCGAAATTCGTCGCCTGAAGGGAATGGCCAAGGCAAATATGAGCGTGTCGGCCATGGCGGACGCTCTTGAGAGGGCACCCGAAGCGATCAGGCGCAAGTGTCAGGAACTTGGATTGAGCCGCATAGGGGATTAGGGCTTCTACTCATAAGCCCGTGGGAAGGGCAGGCAGGCTTCTGTTCCATGAACACAAGCGGTCTTCGACGGCCGTAAAGCGGAGTTCGGTAGAGGGCCAGATGCAGGCGAACGCATCGACTATGCTGGTGCGCCGCACAAAGTTAAGTCATCCCAAAGGGTCGACTTTAGCAGTTGCAGCCTACCCCGCCGACCGATAGAGGCTCAGCAGAGACCGCGACATCGAGTCGATCGACCAATTACCTCGAGCTGGCATGATTTGCGATGTTGGCTTGATCTTCATCTTCGGCCCTAGAGAACGAGGACAGTCACGGCTAGCTGCGAGAAAATAGACCGACATCGTCGCTCCAGCCGCGGGCGTTTCCATTTTCTCTAGCGCAGCGCAAACAAACCTGCGTCCGGATCGGGGCGCCCCCGAAGCGCAGCCGCAATAATCTGCGATGCAATCATCGAAAAGGTAATGCCGTTTCCGCCAAAGCCCATCACAGCAAATATGCGCTTGGAGTCACGGACCCGGTCGATGATCGGAAGGCCGTCTTTTGTGGTGCCAAAGGGAGCCGCCCAAACATAGGCCGGCTTCCCAATAACGAGGCCTGTAAGGCTTTCGAATTTCTCAACGATAGCTGCCACCTTCTTCATCAACTGATGCGGATTGTCGTTCGCACTCGTCGCGTCCTCGTCTTCACCACCCGCAATAATGCGACCCGCGCTGTCGGTACGAAAGTAAAGATAGGGGTCGGAAGCTTCCCATACGATAAAATCGTCAATCCATTTCGGCCGACCGGCAATTGGTCTGGTCGCCAGGGCCCAGGTCGACGTAATCTTATGCAGATGACTTCGCATCTGCGGCAGAAACTCGTATCCCGAACAGAACACGGCATAGCTCGCCGCAACCACAACACCGGCGCTCGTAGCGACGGCGACACCGGAGGACAACTCAGCAACATCCGTCACCTCGACAGGTGCACAAATAATCGCGCCTCGGCCGCGAGCATGGTTCAATAATCCCGCGGTAAGTTGAGCCGGATTGGCGCACGCCGAATCAAATGACAGGATGGCTCCTGTTCGATCGATGTCATACGCACGAAGTGCGACACGATCGATCCATTCCGCTCTGATGCCGATCTCTTTTCTAGCTTCTGCTTCGCTTTTGAGCGCCCGCGCACCCAGCACATCACCTGCGAGGTACAGCGCGCTTTTTTGCTGCATTGAGCATTCAATCTTGAGGTCTCGTGTTAGTCGCACCAGATCATTCACGGCGCGGACCGACCGTTGCCAGGCGGCGTTCGCGACAGCAGTCCCCCTGGTCTTACGTAGCCGTGTCAATGGCACATCAATTTCATGCTGTATCATGGCGGTCGATGCAGGTGTGGAGCCCCGCACAGGCGCGCGTCGATCGAGAACCAGAACCTTATATCCGTCCTGGCTCAGGCGTTCCGAAACGAGTGCACCACTAATACCTGCCCCAATAACAACGACATCGTATTTGTCACGAACAATTTCTCGATCTGCCGGAACGCTGATGTTGGGTGTTTGCAGCCACAAAGGTTTACCCGTGCGAAGATCATCTTTAAGAGGCCTGACATTCTGCTTCCCCATCCTCGCACCTATTGAACAGAGTTTGATCCGCACGCCAGCACATCAGCCAGAGTTACGCCAGCGTTCTGGGGAACGTCATTCCTGCGACCGGGTTTAATCGAAAGATGACGGTTTCAAGGAGAACCAACATGGCAGTTGATGGTCGGAGATTCGCGAACATATGGAAATTGTTGGCCGTGATGGCAAACATCTGGGAACGGTCGACAGAGTGGAAGGCGATCAAATCAAGCTAACAAAGAGTGATCCAGCTTCAGGTGGACAGCATCGTTACATCAACCTGCAGGACGTGCAGGAAATTCGTAACGGGAAAGTTTGCATCTCATAGTGGTTTGCTCAAATGCGCTTTGGAGAGCCCCGGTTGCGAGGTCTGCAACCGGGCTTTTCTGTTCAATCCTTGAACAGGGAGCCGCCGCCCAGTTCCTCACTTTTCGGAGTGCGTCGAACGGGCAGAGGCTAGGGGTGTGGATATCACCGCCCAATTGCTCACGGTTGGTGTAGCAGCAGTGGGCTGATGACCCAGTGCATCCAACAGCGGAGAGAGGAGCGGCTATACAGGCCAGTGTATCGTCCGAAACGGCCCGGCGGGATACTGCCCCGACGCTCCGAGGTTGGTCGAGAATCAGCGCGGGGTTGTTGATTGGCATCGCCAAAGGTGCCGCCCACTTGTTCTGAATGCCGGCCCACACCTGCCAGGGCTTTTTACTGCTCCCTTCGAGCAAACGTAAAGGCGACGGGAACGGAGTGATCTCTGTGATGACCACCTTTGATCGAGGCCCACCATGCCGCTGCAAGTGAGATAAGAAGGCTAGCAGCGGTAACGAAGCCAGTCAGGACCGCAGCCTTGCGTGCCTTATCCGCCGCCTCTCTCGCGGCATGGAATGCTTCATTGATCCGCTTATCTGCTTCCTCCGCGGTGACGCCGGTGCGCCGGGCAACCAGTTGGGCCAAGTAGGTGCGGTCTTGACTTGTCAAAGATCCGTTGACCACTGCGCCCGCGAGCACACGACCAACTTCAGACCTGACATCAGTTTCATTCGATGGCTGTGCTGTCGTCTGCGGGCGCAGCAGCCGATCCACCACGATATCGGATGAGGAAGCTGCGGCTGTCGCCGCCGCACCACCAACTACCTGGGCGGTAGTGCGCGTAACTGCACTGGCGGTGGCCATAGCAAGGGCGGCGCCCACAACAATACCGACCGCCCAAACCAAGCCACCATGAAGTCCGTCGCGAAACTGTACTTCATCGGCAGAGGCGCCGCGCAAACCGGTGCGCATCCGCCCCGCAACATATCCGCCGGCCATGAACGCTCCAATCTGCTGCGCCATGACCCAAAAGACAGCGATGCCCGCTAGTACGCTGGCTGACAAGCCCGAATGTGGCCACGGTGAGGTGGCGCTCAGCCCTATGGCCGTACCAAACGTCAACAATACGAATGAGATTGCTGCAGCAAGAAAAGCGCCGGCAAATACGGCGCTCCATTCAAGAGATGGAATATCAGTTACCACCGGCGTTGCCCGGCTTCCTTCGACATGTGCCATGACCGAATTTACCCTCCTAGCGTAAGCCGAGCACGCTGAGGATAAACATGATGACTACGATCAATCCGATAAGATAGATGATCCCGTGCATCGATGGCTCCTGCAGCACTTATGGTTTCCCGATTCATAAGTGGAACGTGACTGATGGGCGTTTTGTTCCCAGCTTGGGTCCCGTCCTGCTTCCCGGCAGAAGAAAACGCAGCCACGTTTCACAGTCAGTTTGGCGGCCAGCGTGTTACACCTGATGATCGTCCGCGTCGGCGGGGAAAGTATTCGCCAAGGGAGTGGAGGGAGCGCGCATGGCTCCGAAAAGATCCGAGAGCCCGATGATCAATAAGCGGATCGCATTCAAAGCCGAGGTGCTGCAGGCAATCGAGATGCTGGCGCGCGAGCGCAGACTGTCGCTCCAGGATCTCGCCAACGAGGCATTCGCCGATCTGCTCAAGAAGCATCATCGTCCGGTCGGCCTGCAGGCGGCGTTGAAAGCCAGCCTCCGCAGCCTGCCTGCCAACGATCAGCCGCAGGCCCGCAAACGACGCTAGCCTGCTTTCTTCTTTCTGGTGGCTGCTTTTTCTCGGCTCCGGCTTCATCTTCCAGATCGCGCTTCACCGCCTCCATCAAATCGACGACCTTGCCGGTGCAGGTGAACGGCGCGAGGATCGCTTGGCCCTTCACCTTCGCCACCTTCGTCTGCACCAATTTGGTCAGAGTCGTTGCATAGTGCTCCTCGAACTCGTCGGTCTTGAACCGACCGAGAGCGAACGACAATCCCGAAACAGAAGGTCGCGCAAAGTCGCCTCTGCCACATAAGCGCCGCGGAATCACGATTTAGATGGTCCAGACGCCCGGACGGGGTTGAGCGCGCCGCTTTCCCTCGTCCGGGCCTCGTTAGTTCGAAGGCCGAGTGCTGATTGCGACATCGGAACTGAAGCCCTTGGCGCAAGTTGACAGGCTGGAGCGCCGGGTGACAACCGGGCATAAGGGGATGGTGGACGCAGCTGATTTTCCCGGTTTCTGGCTGCGGCATCAACGTATCGGTACGCGTTTTGCCTAACCTCTTCCCGGCGCTTTTCTTCGACTCGGTGCGCTAAGATTGTCTTGGATTTCCGGACCCAAGTCTAATGCCGGAACCAATCGACCCATCGCGCGTTAACGGGGATGGCAGGTGGGATGCCCACGTCTCACCACGCTGATAGAGCTCCGGACGGGAAACCGCTCCGGAGCTTGTTGGTTGAGGTCACCGTTGTCTCCGCGACGTTCCACACATCGCTCGCCATCTCGGTTTCTCGCGCGCATGTTGCCTGGGGCGGTCGCCTCAACCGGCATGCCGGCTTTCATCCCGCCGTGCCTACCGACCACATGCAGCGGTGTGCCGAAGGGCGACTGCTGGGTTCACGAGATCAAGCTCGACGGTTATCGTATCCAGGCGCGGCTGAAGGCCGGCATGCCGTCGCTGCTCACCCGCAGCGGGCTCGATTGGACGCATCGCTTCGGTGCCATCGCCGAGGCGCTGATGGACATTCCCGCGAATGACCTAATCCTCGATGGTGTGATCATCGTGCCGGACGGCCACAGCGCTAGTGAGTACAACGCGCTGACCAATGCCCTCTACGTTGGTGGCAATTCCGCTGACATGCTCTACTATGCATTCGATCTGCTGTATCACGACGGCTTCGATGTGCGTGCCGCGCCATTGCTGGCGCGCAAAAGCGTGCCGGCCAAGCTGATTGGCACGGAGCACTCGCCAATCTTGATCAGTGATCATCTGGAGATTGACGGCGCCCGGATGTTTGCAGAGGCCTGCAAGATGGGACTTGAGGGGATCGTCAGCAAGCTGGCGGATTCGCCCTATCGCTCCGGTCGCAGCGACACCTGGATCAAGGTCAATTGCATCCAGTGCGAGGCGTTTCCGATCGTGGGCTTTGTGCCGGACGGCACGCGCTCGCTGGCGGCGCTTTATCTGGCAAAACGCGTCGGTCGCGGCCTGATTTACGTTGGCAAAGCTGGCACCGGCTTCACGGTTAAGAGCGCCGAGGACCTGCGGAAGCAGCTCGACCTGCTGGTGGTTGCGGCGGCGGCGTTGCGAATTCCGGTGCGAAAGCCGAAGGCCATCTGGGTCAAACCAGACCTATTGGCCGACATTGAATTCCGCGCGGTGACGAGTGCGGGTCTATTGCGGGCTGCCACCTTCAAGGGAGTGGCCAGACAATAAGACGATATCGCGTGGCGGGGCGCCGGCGTGGAACGTTTGAGACGTCACCGCGTTAGTTGCGTTGGCGTGGAATGCTGTGTAGCGCTGACGCAGCCGGGGTATCTCGCGCCGTTCCTTCTCCATCCGGTTCCGGGGGCGCAGTGCCAGACAATTCTCAAGTCAGAACAATCAGCAGCTCAAAGCGCATGCAAATGCTGATCGAGGCCGTCGTTGACTATGCGATCTTCATGCTTGAACCCGACGGCAGAGTTGCCACTTGGAACTCGGGTGCTGAACGGATCAAGGGTTACACGGCGCAGGAGATCATAGGAAAGCATTTCAGCTGCTTCTATTCCGAGGCCGAACGCGCGGAAGGGGTGCCAGACAGAGCGCTCATGATCGCCGCCAAAGAGGGCAAGTACGAAACCGAAGCCGTTCGGTATCGTAAGGACGGAACAGGCTTCCACGCATGGGTTGTGATCGACCGGATTCTTGATGAAGGCGGGGAGTTGGTAGGCTTCGCAAAAGTGACCCGCGACATCACGGAGCGGGTCAGTGCCCAGGCCAAAGTCAACGAAATGCAGCAGCAGTTGGCGATGTCACAGAAAATGGAGGCGGTCGGACAGTTGAGTGGCGGCATTGCCCACGACTTCAATAATTTGCTGATGATCATCCAGGGCAATATTGAAAGCGCTGAGCGCCACAGCAAGGATCCCATAAACGGCCGCGCAAGCTTGTTGCGCTCGCTGGAAAACGCAAAGCGAGGAGCCCAGAGAGCAGCAGCACTAACGAGCCGATTACTGTCATTTTCCCGACGGCAGCCACTCAATCCAAAACCGCTCGATCTCGAGACATTCCTTGTGGGATCACTTGATTTCATTCGACGATCGTTGGGCGAGACCATTCGCATTGAACGCATCGCAGGAGCCCCGCCCTGGCTAGTCGAGGTCGATGCAAACCATTTAGACACTGCACTTTTAAATCTGGCCATCAACGCGCGCGATGCGATGCCCCATGGAGGCGAACTTACCTTCGAAACCGAGAATGTGACGCTTCAGGAAGACTATTGTCGTTATGATCCAGAGATATCCCCTGGCCAGTTCGTCAAGATCAGCGCCTCCGATACCGGATATGGAATGACACAAGACGTGTTGAATCATGCGTTCGAGCCATTCTTCACGACAAAAGAAGTCGGGCAAGGCACTGGACTAGGCCTGAGCCAAGTTTATGGGTTTGTGAAACAATCGGGCGGCCACGTTCGGATTTATAGCGAGCCCGGTTTGGGAACCGTGGTTTCGATCTATCTGCCGCGCTTGAAATCCGATGATCGGCAATCTGAGGAAGAGCACAACGAGGCCTTGGCCACAGGAGAGCAAGGTGAGACAATTCTGGTTGTCGAAGACGACGACGATGTGCGGTCCTACGTTTGCGATGTGCTCCGCGGATTGCACTACAACGTGCTGAGTGCTCCGGGTGCTCAAGGCGCGCTATCACTATTGCAGCATAATAAGAATATATCGCTCCTGCTTTCTGACGTCGTAATGCCGGGCGTTGATGGTCTAGCCATCGCCAGACGCGCTCGTGAGATCCGACCTGGATTGCCCGTAATGTTGATGACCGGGTACCCGCGGAGCACAATCCTTCATCAGGGGCTCGAGGACGACGTCAGCGTCGTGCAAAAACCCGTGACCGAGTCGGATTTGGCGCGTTCTGTGCGTAACCTCCTCGATCGTGATAGCCGCAAGGGACTGGCCGAGCGGTAATCTCGCACAAAGTTGGGCCACCGGCAGACCTGGAGATGACGGAGCATTATGCACGGATCCACTCAGTCAGTGTCCGGGGAACGGTCAAACCGGTCCCCGCTTTCTCCCCACGATGAACTGATCTAGCTGACACGTCGGACCAGTTCATCTTTGCTCTCGGAAGACGAAGGACGAGCATCGCCGACGCTCCCTCCCACGCTCTATCGTGCATCCCAATCCGCTCCTTGTGCACCGGTGGTCGCAGGGTCACACGCTATGATCGTTTAGGCGACGTAGAGTTATCCACGAGCGTGCGAATACGCTCGCTCAGCGCATCGATTACAAATGGCTTGGTGATCATTTCCATGCCGGGCGCTAGTGTTCCTTTAGTCACAGCGGCGGTTTCGGCGTACCCAGTCATAAAAAGGATTTTGAGTTCAGGTCGCACAAGTCGAGCGGCATCAGCTATTTGACGTCCATTCAGTCCCGGGAGACCGATGTCGGTGACAAGCAGATCGATCTCCTGTCGCGATTGCAGGATGTTCAAACCAGACGGACCATCCTCGGCTTCAATTGATCGAAAGCCGAGTTCTGTTAGCGTTTCAACCACGAGCATACGGACCAAAACTTCATCTTCTATCACCAACACCGTTCGTCCGCTTCCTGCAAGACGTTCGGCGGTCCGATGATGCTGGTTTTCGGATGCGCCTAAAGCTGCGTCATGACGTGGTAGGAACAGCTGAACGCTTGTTCCCTTTCCGACCTCGGTTACAATTTTTGCGTGCCCCTGTGACTGATGCGCAAAGCCATATATCATCGAAAGACCTAGCCCCGTTCCTTGTCCGATCGGCTTCGTCGTATAGAATGGATCGAACGCGCGAGCGACAACGTCGGGTGTCATCCCCGTGCCGGTATCCGTTACGGTCAGACAGATGTAGTCGCCTGGCGCAATATCGCGGGAGACGGTTTTGTCGGTTGCTGCAATGGTTCTATTGCTCGTCTCGATCCGCAGTTTTCCGCCGTTCGGCATCGCGTCGCGAGAGTTGATCGCCAGATTGAGGATACTATTTTCAAGTTGGTTATGATCGCAAAGTGTTGTCCATAGATCAGCCGTGAGGACGAGTTCGATCTCGATCTGCTCGCCCATCGTACGACGGAGCAGCTCCTCCATCGAGATGACCAATGGGTTGACCCGCAGTGGCTTCGGATCCAGCGGTTGTCGCCGCGAGAATGCCAGCAGACGATGCGTCAGGGCAGCCGCGCGATTTGCCGAAGTCATCGCACCATCCAAAAAGCGCTGCACACCGCTCAGTCGTCCATCGGCCAGGCGCTTTTGGACCAAATCCAATGAGCCAATGATTCCCTGAAGCAGATTGTTGAAGTCGTGCGCAATTCCGCCGGTCAGTTGACCAACCGCTTCCATTTTTTGCGCCTGGCGAAGCGCGTCCTCGGTGCGTCTCAGAGTTTCCGCGGCTTCTCTTTCATCTGTAATGTCACGCGCGACTGCATAGATCAAGCCATGCTGCGACGCCGCCGTCCAAGACAACCATCGATACGAACCGTCCTTATGCCTGATACGATTCTCGAAACGGAGTGTAACGCGTCCGGCCGCAAGATTTTTCACTTCCGTGCGGTTACGCTCAATATCATCGGGATGTTCAATCCATTCGGATGTTCGGCCGACGAGTTCGGCTTCTGTCCATCCCAGGATTGATCTCGCGGCGGGATTCACATTGTGCCACACCCCGTGATGATCGGTGACAACCAGCATGTCCCGAGACACATTCCAAATGCGGTCGCGTTCAAGCGTCCGTGCCTCGACCTGGGCCTCAAGTGTCTCATTCACATTGCGGAGTTCGATCTCGGCGCGCTTTGCGACAGTAATATCATGCGCAATGCCAATGAAGCCGATGTGTGTTTCGTCTGGTCCCAAACGGGGCTGCACTTCCGTGCGCAGCCAGCGCCATTGTCCGTCGGCGCGGTGATATCGCGCTTCCAGGATATACAGCTGCCGTGAACGTTCACCGGCGGTCTGTTTGTGATGAAAGTCCGGGAGATCGTCAGGGTGGATAGCCTGGACCGGATCGAACGCGAGTACTGCTTCATCGGAAAGCCCGAAGAATTCCATATAGGCTTCATTGACGAAGGCGTGTGTCCCATCCAAGTTGCGCACCCACATCGGGACGGGAGCACTATTGGCAATAAGCCGAAAGCGCTCCTCGCTTTCCTTCAATGCCTGCTCATTGCGGCGCGCCTCGGTGATATCAACATTGACACCGATCATTCCGAGAAAGGTGCCAGTTGCATCGAAGCGAGGCTGGGCGTCAGTGCGCAAAAGACGGTATTCACCATCGGACCGGCGATACTGAGCTTCCAGGCAAAAGGGGGAGTGGTCCCGCATCGCTCTCTCGAAAGTCTCATATGCGGCGAAGCGGCTGTCCGGGTGGAGCATCGTGCTCCAGTCGAACGTATCGACGGTTTCCTCCGAAACGCCCCAGAACTCCCGAAGTTTTCGATTGAGGTAGACGCACGATCCCTCAGCGTTCCCCATCCAAAGCATGACGGGGGCATTTTCCGATACAAGGCGAAATCGCTGTTCGCCTTCACGGACGGCTTGCTCCGCGATCTTGCTATCGGTCACATCGATGTGCGCACCGACGAGCCGCAAGGGATGCCCTAGATCGTTCCTTTCGATCTCTGCCTTGACTGCGATCCAGCGGGTCTGTCCGTCGCTTGGTCGGATGATCCGGTATTCCGTGCTGTAATCGAGAACGTTCCCATTTACCGCATCGATGAACTGGCGCTCGGTACGTTCTCGATCGTCCGGATGAATTCTCCGTACCCAGTCCTGGTGGGGTTCGCCTTTCGCCTCGGGTGGAAGACCGTGAATTGCGAGATATTCAGGCGAACGACGATTGCGAAAGCCATCTCGCAGGTCGACTTCTACGCCTCCCACCTTGCCGATCTGCTGAACGCGGGCTAATTCGGCCTCGCGCTCCCGTAGCGTCTGTTCGACGTTCTTTCGATCCGTAATATCGATATGCGCACCGACGAGCCGCTGAGCCCGTCCGTTCGCATCCCGCTCGATTTCAGCCTTGGTAGCAATCCAACGGACATCTCCATCAATCGGTCGAATGATGCGATATTCCGAAGAGTATCTGACCGAATTGCTGTTGACGGCTTCGGAGAAGTCGCGCTCGCACCTCGCAAGGTCGTCCGGATGCACGCGTTTTGCCCAATCTTCATAGCTTCCCTCCTCGGCCTCATCCGTCAGACCATGGATCAGGAGGTACTCCCGCGACCGCCGTGTCCGGAATCCGTTGGTCAGATCAACTTCGAAGCCGCCCACACTGCCGATTTGCTGAACGCGCGCGAGTTCTGTTTGACTACGACGTAGAGCTTGCTCTGCGAGGATTCGATCGGTCGTCTCGACAACGACGGCCAGTACTCCTGCGGGCGTGCCTTCATCATCCATCAAGGGGCTATAATCAAGGTTGACCCAAACATCCTTCGGACGCCCGGGACGATGGAGAATGAGATGTTCGTCGCGAAAGGAGAGGGTACCGCCTCGGAGCCCCGCACGAAGGACGCGGCTGTTCAGATCAGCTACTTCCGGCCAGCCCTCGAGAACCTTGGATCCCAAGAGAGCGGGATGGCGCCCTCCGGCAAAAACCGAATAGGCGTCATTATAAATCATGATCCCATCTGGCCCCCACAGCATCACGAGGGGCGCCGGCGAATGCAAAACGATATTCACCGCGGTGCGGAGGCTCTGAGGCCAAGAGGCGAGTGGTCCCAATGATGTCGCTGACCAATCGTACCCGCGGATGCGCCTTTCCATTTCGCCGCCGGTAGACGGAAACGAGTCGACGCTAGTCATGGCATGCACGTAAACATCCCCCCACGGGACACAATCCAACGCGACATCTCATAACGCCGCCACGAATGAAAGGTTCCCAGAATATCTGGTTCTGAAGTGGGAAGCGTACGCGCGCACGGAAAAAAGCCCCTGGCTTGGGCCAGGGGCCAGGAGTGATCGACAGGGTTCGAATGCGCGGACAGCATCGCGGCTGTCAGATGTAATATCGAACACCGTAGTAATCGTGGACGCCGCGCCCGTATGCAGGATCGTTCCAAGGTGTCTCGTCAATCGCGTAGCTCGGAGCCTTTTCCAACATCGCCTTGCCGACGTTGACAACGTAGCCGCCGAGTTCAACGTCGTACTTCAGCGTTTGCCACGGCAAAGGATAATATCTCTCACCCATTCCGAGAAACCCGCCGAATGACATCACTGCGTATTCGACCTTCCCAGTCAGCTTATCGACCATGAAGTTGTAAATTGATCCGATGCTGTCGCCGTCGGGGTTAAAAACATCCGTGCCATGCACTTTATCAGACGAGATCAGCCGCACTGTCTCGTCGATCGCAATCGTGTCCGCAGGCAAATCACTCGTTCTTGGAGTCATGCTAGCCATCGAACTCTCCTAATTGTTGTCTGGAAAAAATGGATTTGATGAGTTGTGATTATCATCATCATCCGCACGGATCGCGGGAAGAACTGCCGCGATCGTCGCCAATTATCACTTAGATAGCGCCTATCAACGCAAGCACGATGACAGCGCTCAACGGTAGACCTAAAAGCCACCGAACGATCGGCATTTTGTCCTCCGTCTCATCTGCCAATTCAACGCGCCGTTTGTTTGGCTGGTTCCATGCAATGATCCGTTGGCGTGATATTTGCGATCGAGGATTAGGTGGATAAATGGACATTTCGCCTCGCCAAAGGCTCAGCGTGCGATGTGGGCGCGGAACTGTTTGGAAGGTCGGGAATTATTCCAACTATTGACATTTGGCGGGCGGGAACGGTGGGGATATGTCTCTTGGCACGATTATTCTGATTGTTCTCATCATCGCCCTTCTGGGCGGGTTCAGTGGGGTCGGTGGAGGTCCTTTCTATGGGACCGGGTACTACGGTGGGGGCGGGTTAGGCTTGGCGCTCATCATCGTCCTCATTCTGTTGTTGATGGGGCGCATCTGACATCCACTCCAAACACAAACCAGAGCCGCAGACATCATCGAGATCT
>JAEYYQ010000349.1 GCA_023428365.1 Pseudomonadota bacterium
GTCCACAAGATGCCGCTGAAGATGCGCTTCCACCGCTCGAAGCTGTACATCAGCGCCATACCGCCGTTTGTCATTGGTTTCTTCGTCGGTCTTTTGGCAGCTGTCATGGGTGTCGGCGGTGGCTTCATGATTGTGCCCGCCATGATCTACCTGCTGAGGGTGCCCACGAACGTCGTCGTCGGCACGTCTCTGTTTCAGATCGTCTTCGTCACAGCCGCGACCACGATCCTGCATGCCACCGAAAACAAGACCGTGGATGTGGTGCTCGCCATGCTGCTGATGATCGGCGGTGTCATCGGCGCGCAATTCGGTGTTGTCGCAGGCGAAAAGCTCAAAGGCGAGCAATTGCGGTTTTTGCTGGCAGCGCTCGTGCTCCTGGTCTGCATCCGCATCGTCTGGGGGCTTGTTGCAATGCCAGCCGACCTGTACTCCATCAGCGGCGTGGTTGGAGGACGGCGGTGACGCTGAACTGGCAGGCAATGCGGACTGTTCTGGGGGCCCTGCTGCTCGTGGCAGCCGTGGCGCTCGCGGCAGGCATCGAAATCGCCGAAGCCCAGCGTCGGCAGCAACCACCTGCGCCAGCACCGGCAACTCCGGCACAACCCGCTGAGACGGTGCAGCGCCCCCAGCCCGCTCCGCAACCCGTTCCCCCCGACACGCTCCCCCGCGAAACGGTTCAGGCCGACGTCTCCTCGCGCAGCGTTGCGATCACGTCGAGCTTCACGGGAACGGAAATCGTCGTCTTCGGAGCGGTCGACAACAGCCGGCAACCAACTGCCGAATCCGGCCTTTATGACATCGTTATCGTGCTCGAAGGCACGCCGACGCGTCTTGTCGCCCGGCGTAAGAGCAACGTCGCCGGCATCTGGATCAATACCGACTCGATCACCTTCCAAAGCGTCCCCAGCTACTACGCGATCGTCTCCACGCGGCCGCTCGACGAGGTCGCCAATCCGCAGGTTTTGCGCGAGAACGACATCGGCTTCGAGCAGGTCCGCATGACGCCCATTCAGGGCTGGGAAACCGGTGTGACCACAGCTGAGTTGCAGGAGTTTGCCGAGGCGGTCGTCCGGCTCAAGCAGCGTGACGGGCTCTATGTCCAGGAGGAATACGGCGTCGTCTTCATCGGCCGCAGCCTGTTCCGCGCGTCAGTCAATCTTCCCGCCAACGTCCCGGTCGGCCCGCTCAATGTGCGCGTCCATCTCATTCGCGACGGCAACATCCTCAGCACGTACACGGCGCGTGTCGGACTTGAGAGACAGGGGCTCGAGCTGCTGCTCCATAGCTTCGCGTTCAACCGCCCGTTCCTCTACGGCGTCTTTACCGTGATGATCGCGGTCGGCGCTGGCCTGCTCGCATCCGCAGCTTTCCGCCGCAACGCGCATTAACGTGATCGGCGGCGCGATCAGCTGGCCTCGTTCCGCAATAGCTCGTTGGCCATGAACGCAACCTGCGTTCTGTTCTTGGCCTTGAGTTTCTTCATGATGTTGCGCACGTGTACTTTGACCGTGCTCTCACACATGTTCAGTTCATACGCGATCAGCTTATTCGCCTTCCCACGACGCAAAGCCTCCACGACAGCGATCTGTCGCGCAGTGAACATGGACGGTGAAGGACGACGATCCTGTTCGATGGCGGTTGCGATCCGGTGCGCCGACAGCAGGCTAGCAGCAGGCACGAACGTTCCCCCCGCTTTCACCAAGCGCATGGCGCCTAGTGCCACATCAAGCGAAAGCGTCGTTGGAATGTAGCCGCAGGCGCCGTTCTCCAGCGCGCCGACAATCTTCTCGGTGTCTTCGACGTCCGCCAGTACGATTGCCGGAGCCGGATGCTTAGCAAGCACCAGGGCGCTGATTTCGCGTTTGGTTTCCTCGTCGTTCAGCCTTCCGGATTTACAGAGAACGATCAGGGAGGCTTTGATCGATTTGGAAAGTTCCAGCCAATCCGCGACGTTGGCGAAGGAGCGGACCGTCACCCCGGACGTCGATCTCAGACACTGACTGATGCAATCACGAAAGAAGGCGCGAGATTCGATGACGATAACCGGCCCCTGGGTTTCATCCTCCGAAGGACTGATGTCGGTGGGACCTGGTGCGGAATTGAGCTGGTCATGAAGATCGGGCATTTGTGTCGGACGCTATGGCTGAAAGGATTGGATGCACATCACGTCGGTAGGTCGGAATGATGTGTCTCAGTCCCTTGCTGGAGACGGCAATATCCGGGCGAAATTCATTTATGCAACTTTTTGTATATGTTTCCAGTTAATGCAACCTATAGTAATAGAGGCCGCAAAAGCAATTCATTGGCTCCAGCGAATAAATATTAACGTTAAACAAAATTAATCAGCCCAAAGACACTTATGCGCCACGCAGGCAATTTACCTTTCATCAAGATTTATCAATTGTTAACGCATTGATCGGCGTTCAATTTTGCGTTTTGCGTCGGCGTTTAGCGCGTGCGCATCCTTCAGAATCAGCTTAAGCGGAGTTTCTGATCACTTGAGGGAAATTCGTCCGCGCCATGCCGAAAATGACGACGCGAGATTGCGGCGGGATCAGCATGGCTGACACGAGGGGGATCGGGGCGCTGACGAAGTCTGGGACAGCTCGGATAGTCACC
>JAEYYQ010000381.1 GCA_023428365.1 Pseudomonadota bacterium
TGTTTACACTGGCGCCCATTGCGGCTCCGTTCAGCTGCGAACGTCGATCTGCCGGGAAACAATCGCCGAGAATTCATCCGCGAAGGCTTCCAGGCGCTGACCCAGCCGGGTCGAGTCGGCCGAAAACTTGTTGTAAAAAATAACCGCCGGAATCGCGGCCAGCAGCCCCAGCGCGGTCGCGAATAGCGCTTCGGCGATACCGGGCGCTACGACCGCGAGACTTGTGTTTTTCGACGCTGCGATGGCCTGGAAGCTCGTCATGATGCCCCATACCGTACCAAACAGGCCAATGAATGGCGCTGTCGAGCCTACCGTGGCGAGAAACAGCAGGCGGCGATCGAGGCGCTCCATCTCGCGGGTGATGGTGACGTCCATCACCTTCTCGACGCGGAGCTGAATGCCGCCGAGCGCCCGGAGATTGCCTTCCACCGATCGCTTCCATTCGCGCATCGCCGCGACGAACAAAGCGGCAATGGCAATCGTGTGATCACGGGACAGCCCGGAATAGAGCTCTTCCAGCGACTGCCCCGACCAGAACATCTGCTCGAAGCGGTCGGCCTCAATCCGCGCGCGGCGGAATGCGAACAGCTTCTCGACGATGATCGCCCAGGACCAGACCGACGCCAGCAGCAAGCCGACCATAACCACCTGGACGACGATGTGGGCCTGCTTGAACAGCTCAAGAAACGAAACGCCGCTGCCGTGCGACGCTGCTCCGTTCAGAATGTCCGTCATGCCTCGTGTCTCTCGTGTATTGCGGCCGAACCGAATGCCGGACAGCAGAAAGCGGGCCGGCACCCTCTGGCGCCTGCCCGCGTACTGGCGACGTTACAGACCTGTCTCAAGCCGCCCAGAATCAATATCTTCATGTTGCCCCGCAATATGACCAAACTACGACCCGTTGTTGGTCTGAAACCAAGACATTCACGATCGATGTGTCTACCGGCCCGATGGTGAGGCTCCGAGCGGCTGCCAATCTCCACTGCCAGCGTCATAGGCCAGCAGATCGCCGGTCTCCATGACATAGAGCCAGCCGTGCACACCTACTGTGCCCGATTCGACGCCTTGGCGGACGCGTGGATATGTCATGATGTTGTCGATCTGAAACTGGACATGCGCCTTGATCGTGGCCAGCAGGCGATCGGCATCAGCCGGCTTCTGAAGGGCCACCAGACGATGCGCCGGCCGGGTAAAGTTGCTCCAGTTCCCAAGATGACCGGGTATTTCCTGTCCTGGATCGTCCAGAAGTGCCTGTATGCCACCGCAGCCTGAATGCCCGCACACGACGATGTCGTCGACGCCCAGATGATCCAGCGCATACGCGATAGCAGCGCCCACGGAGTCGTCGTCTGCATCGGCAGGCGGCACGACATTGGCGATATTGCGGATTTCGAACAGTTCACCCGGATCGGCTGACGTGATCTGTGCAGGGACGACACGACTATCGGAGCACCCGATCCACAACAGTCGCGGCTTCTGCTTGCGCGTTGCCAGTCCTCGATAGAAGGACTTGTCGCGCTCGAACTGCTGCTTGAAGCGTTCGTGTCCCTCGACAGCATCCTTGATGTCGGGATCGCTCCAGTCCGTCGTCCTCAAGCACCCCTCCTGCCCCGGACGTTAGGACGCCGGCCCGGCCGCACCATGCTCCGAACCTGATTATCGAATCAAGACGGGTGCGTCACGAACGGCCAAACGCGTTGCGGACAGCCTGTGAAATGCGCAGCGGCTTTCCCGAGACGCTGACCAGCACGACCATCACCTGCGCCTCGAACAGCGTGGCGCCGTCACGCACGATGCTTTGCTGCAGCGTGAGGCTGGCGGCCCCGAGTTCGAGAAGGCGCGTGTGAACTTCCAGTATCTCATCGATACGCGCCGGCTTGAGATACTCGAGCGACATCCGCCTCACGACGAATGCCGCGGGCTCTCGACCTTCGGCGCCGCTGATCAGTTCGCGATGATCGTTCCCCAACAGTCGGAGAAAGTCCGAACGGCCTCGCTCGCACCAGCGCACGTAACTGGCGTGATAGACAAGTCCAGAAAAGTCGGTGTCTTCGAAGTAGACCCTGACCGGCAGGATGTGCCGGCGATGGCCATCGTCTTCGACAAGGCGGCCCGCAAGATCAGGCCATGACTGCTCGCTCATGGAATGGGTCCGATGTCAGGCGCCGAAAGCAGCGCCGGACAGTCTGATACCCGCAAGCAGCCGGAACGTCACGCGCCCGCGCAGATTGGCCGCTGTTCGCACGCCTTGAAAAGTCCGCACCTCATTTGTGCGTCCGGAAGGCGTCACGTGCCCACGGCTCCGTCCAGGAGTTGTTTGTGTCGTGAATAGACGGCTGCGATACGGCAGCCGGCGCAGATGGAGGCGGCGACGATGGCGGTGCGTAAGATACCATTGGCGCAGTCGCCGCGGCCGGCAGAGGCCCATCGACAATGACGATACGCGGTGTTTTTGGAGCTGGGCGCGGTTGCGGCTGGACGCTTGTGAGTCCGGCCCGCATCGGAGCACTGGCCGTTCTCTTCGGTTTCGCGTCCCGCACGACCGGAGCGGGAATCTCGGAGGCGGCCTTGCTGGGCGTGGGTGACACCTTGGCCACGCTTTCGACGGCGACCGGTGCTGCGCCCGCATTTGCGGAATTCAGCTGTGATTTTGCCTTCGGAATTGGCGCGACCGGAACAGTTGTCTGCACCGGCTCGATCGCGGCCACGACTGGAGCATCCGATCCCGCCTTAAAGAGTGTGCTCGCCCGCGATACGATTTCGCCGTCGGAATCCTGCAATTCGATGGTCAGCTCCTGATCGCGGGCCGGCTGAGCATAGGCTGTCAGCTTGACGTCTCTAGCCCCGGGAATGGGAACGCGCCAAGAGCCATCGGATTGCGGCTCGGCAGCCGACAGTGAAGCAAACTCGGGAACGCCGCGAACAACGAGACTGGCACTCGTGGGCAGAGGTTCGGCACTTTCGATATGGATCGGCAGGGCCACCGTTTCGCCCGGGCTTGCCTCAATTGTCAGCTTCGTTGACAGACGTGGCGGGGGCGCGTCGCTGGTCAGGGATTGCCACAAGCCGGCAAACCCCTGAATGCGGACGAAGCCGGCCTGGCGGATTTCCGCCTGCTTATCGGTCGCCGATGCCGGAGAAGATCGATCAAATTTGATTTCGTCGAGAGAGGCCACCGCCCAAGCGCCATTCGGCGAAGGCGCGATCACGATGGACCCGGCCAGCACCATGATCGCCACCGGAGCGATGAAGCTCGCGCCGACGGCGGCGACCGCGAACATGCTGAAACCGATCCGATTGGACCACCAGACAGACACTCTGTCGGATTCGATTTCGTCCCAGTCGTCGGGAGCTTCGGCATCGGCGACATCGCCCAGCCGCGAGACAACCGACGGTGTCAGCGGAGCCAGCGCGCGTTTTTGCTCGTCCGAAGTGTTATTCGCAATTGGCAACGGCATGTGGTGTTGCTCATCCAGCTCGATTGCCCTCAACACGTCCCGTAGTGATCTGTGGCCTTCCGTCGACGGATCCACCATCGTCACGAACCCCCGTTCGTTCCGCTCTCCGGTTTCCCCCGCCACCGATCCGGACACGCACGGTCCGAATACGGATGACACCCGAGAGGCCTATATTTCGAGACGTCCCTTGCGGGTGTCCCTTGGAATTTGAACGTTTCGTTAACGTCCCACGCTAATTTGCGGAAATACATGGGTTTTGTGTCGAAAGAGCGGCGCACTGCCTTTTCGGGGCGTATCGTCAATCCGCTCTCTTGAGGGTGCGATATAACGTGGGCGGATTTTATTCCCCAAAAACCGTCGCTACCGCAGCGCTATCCACCCTCTCCGGCCACTGATGACGTGCGTTGGCGGCAAAAATGCGGTGAGCGGCAGAAGTTTCGCCTTGAAATTGCCATGTGGCCGTATAAACAAAACGAACATTCGTTTTGTTAGAGCGCTCGTGATCATCCATCACACCGTCTGGATAACACCATGCCCAGGCTAAAACCCGCGACCCATGCCGCCCGCCGTGAGCATATTCTGGACGCAGCCGAGCGGTGTTTTGCTCGCGCCGGATTTCATCGCACCACGATGCAGGACATCTGTAAGGAAGCCGGCATCAGCGCAGGCGCGCTCTATGTCTACTTTACGTCCAAGGAAGAGCTGATCGCCGGCATTTCGGAGCGTGATCGCACCAAACTTGCGGCGCAGCTCACGGATCTTGGATCGGCGCCTGATCTCATGGAAGCGCTGATGAAGATCGGTGAACACTATTGCATCGATGAGCCTCGCGCGAAGAACATCCTGTGCATCGAGATCGGAGCGGAATCGACGCGCAATTCCACCGTTGGCGACATTTATCAAACCTTCAACCGCGGCATGATCGACGCCTTCGAGCAGCTGCTCACGCAGGCGCGCGACGAGGGAAAGATTGCGCCAGATCTCTCTCCGCGAACGGCGGCGGAGATCCTTGTGCTGCTGGGCGATGGTCTGTTCTGGCGTCGCGCCGTGGATCCGAAATTCGACGCCAAGACAATCCTCCCGGTGCTGATGGGCGTCGTAGCGGGCTTTTTGGCCCCGACGGGTAAAAAGCGGGCATCCAAATCTGACGCCGCCATCGCAAAAATGCCACCGAAGTCTGCGCAACCCCGCGCTCGGGCACGTTCAAAAGAGACCATGCAATGAAGCGCGCATCTATTCTGCTTCTTATTGCAGCCATTGTAGTGGCTGGCGGGTTGGCCATGACTGGCCGCCTGCCGTTGATGGGAGCAGGCTCGAAGCCGGAAGCCGCTCTGGCTGACGAATCCCGCACGACGCCAGCGCCCCCCACCGTCAGTGTCACGAAGATCGCTCCGTCACGGTTCGTTGAAACGGTACTCGTCACTGGCACGCTCGTGCCGCGCCTGGAGATCCTGGTAGCGCCGGAGGTCGAAGGGTTGCGTGTCCTCGAACTGCGCGTTGATGAGGGCGATCGCGTCAAGAAGGGCGACGTGATGGCCACCCTCGTGCATGAAACACTCGATGCTCAGCTCGCCCAAAACACCGCTTCCATCGCCCGTGCCGACGCCGCCATCGCGCAAGCCCGCAGCAGCATCGCGCAGGCCGAAGCGACATTGGAAGAAGCACGCAACGCCTTCAATCGCGCGAAGCCGCTACGCCAGTCCGGCCATATCGCTGAAAGCATCTTCGATCAGCGCGAGGCTGCTGCGCGGACAGCGGAAGCGGCTGTCGTTGCAGCGCGCGACGGCCTCAAGGTTGCTGAGGCAGAGAAAGCCCAAGTCGAAGCCCAGCGGCGCGAACTCGACTGGCGTCGTCAGCGCACTGAGGTGAAAGCTCCGGAAGACGGTCTGGTCAGCCGCCGCACTGCACGGATCGGCGCGATTTCTGCCGGCGTGACGGGCGAGCCAATGTTCCGGATCATCGCCCGCGGTGAAATCGAGCTCGATGCAGAAGTCCCCGAAGCGCAGCTCGCACGGATGAAGGCGGGACAGTCCGCAGTCGTCAATGTGCCAGGGCTGGGCGATGTCAGCGGTCAGGTCCGAT
>JAEYYQ010000382.1 GCA_023428365.1 Pseudomonadota bacterium
GGCAAACGTAATGAACGTCGAAGGATCCGCGGGGTCATACGTGGCCCCCTCGATCGGATAGCGGAAATGGAACATATGGCCCGCGGCGTCCTTCTTGAGGACCTTCGCCAAAGCCGCCGCATCGAAGGGCTTCTCCGGATCACCGGATGTCCACGTGAAGGATCCCTTTTTCTCGACCTGCATAACTTCCAGATCGGAAATCGCGGTCTGGAACTTCGGGTCCCAATTGACGAGGCGCTTGTCCTTGTAGAGCAGCCCCTTCCGGTGCAGCTCGACGAACACTTTGACCACGGCGCGGCTTAGGCCTTCGTCCATGGTGAAGCGCTCGCGCTCCCAATCACAGGACGCGCCGAGACGCTTGAGCTGATTGATGATCGTGCCGCCGCTTTCAGCCTTCCACTTCCAGACTTCCTCGAGGAAGGCCTCGCGCCCCATAGTGCGCCGATCGGTGCGGTTCTCGGCCGCGAGTTTGCGCTCGACCACCATCTGTGTGGCGATGCCGGCATGATCCGTACCCGGCTGCCAGAGAACATCCTTACCGCGCATCCGCTCGAACCGGCACAGCACGTCCTGCAGCGTATTATTGAGCGCGTGGCCCATGTGCAGGGAGCCGGTGACGTTCGGCGGCGGGATCACGATGCAATACGGCGGCGCGTCGGCACGCTCGGGTCTGCCGCAGCGGAACGCGCCGGACGTCTCCCAATCGTTATAGATGCGCTTTTCGATCTCAGCGGGTTGGTAGGTCTTCTCGAGCATGGGTGTGCGATCAGAGATGATGATGTCAGGGCTGGTGGGGTCGTACGCTTGACGTTCCGTGCCTGTCAACAAGACCGCCCCAGGACTGGATCGGCCGACAGAGCCTTATAAAGCACGATAGGGCGCCAAGCGCCCTATCGATGTGTCCTATTCTGCGATTTCTCGGTCAAGTCTGGTCCGGCTTCCCAGATCGCTGGGCGTTCGCCGCAAGTTCGACGCGCAAGGCCTTCTCCACGATTCGCGGCATATTCGCATCCAGCCAATCCCGCAGCATCGGGCGAAGCAGGTCGGCGACAGTATCTTCCAGCGTTCGGCCTGTGGCCATCTCAACCGGCGATGGCTTCACTTCGGGTGCTGGCTCGGCGGCAGCAACCGTTGGCTTGGGCGCAGGCGCGGGCTTGGCAACCGGCTTCGAACCGGAAAGGCCGTGGGCGAGAGCATCGAGCGCCGACAATTCGGGACGCCGGACAGGCTCACTGACAGCGGGCTTGGCCACCGCTTCCTTCGCCGGCGCAGCCGGTTTTACGCTTTCCTGATGCGTTGGAAGTTCTGGATTCGCGACAGGCTGCGACGGTTTGGCTACGGGAACATCCAGCGTGCGAGCCACCGGAGCCTGTGTCGTTTCTCCAGTCGGGGAAGCAACATTTGCCGGCTCGGCCTTACGAACTGAATCCGCTCGGACGGCAGCCCCATTGAGCCCCGCAGCAGTATTTTTCTGCTCAGCGCCCGGTGCGGGCATTGGAGCCTGACGTCCCAAATTCGGGTCCGCCGCCGCAGGGCGGGATGGAGCTGGCTTCGGAGTGAGATCGGGGAAGCCTGGTCGCACGGCCTTATCGTCCAGCACCGGCAACGACGATTCAGCTAACCGCTGTCCAGGTAAAGGCAGATCGGAAAACGGCTTAGCGCTCGGTAGCCCAGCCCCACCTTGCGGTGTTACGGGTGCTTGGCGCAGCATGTCGAGCGGATTCGCAGGCCCGCTCGACGGCTTCGGGGCTCCGCTCGCTCCTGCCGACTGTGCGGGAGCCGAGGGACGCGAAAACAGCCAGCCAGGCCGGTGAGCATTCTCTCCGTTCGGCTCGTCCGCAACCTGGTTCGGTCGTGCCGCAAATCCTGCATCGGGCTCGCGCCTCATCGCTGCCCGCTCGTTTCGCTCCGAGCCGTCGTCGATCAGGTCGGCAAGCGCATCCTCCACGCTGTAGGCCGAGTCATCGCCCGACGAATCGCGCTCGGGAAACGGGAGCGACCCCGGCTCGCGGCGATCCTGGCCATCACTGCCGGAACGTGCAGACCGCGACTCATCCGGCAAACCCGGAAGAGAGGCAGATCCCGGACGTGATCCGATCGGTTCCTCCGCGATAATTTTGCGAATGGAGGCAAGGATTTCCTCCATGCTCGGCTCGGAGGCTTTTTCCGGTCTCGTCATTCCATCCTCGTTGCCCGCGGTCGCGCGGCTAGGCACATGAGCGCGCAGACAATGCTTTGGAGTCAAGTGCCAGCGCACCTATGCCCGTCGTACAACGATTGGCAGAAGGCATCAATGCAGTCACATGCCCAAGCTGTGCGTATCGCCAGGGCAGTCACATAACGTCAAATAATGGCAGATCGCCGGTCACAGGTGCGGTGTGCGGCTATTTGCTGGGCGCGACCTGGCCGCTGGTCTCCCAGGTGTCGATCTCCTCGCGGCGGCCGTCGGCGTGGGTGATCGACAAGCCGAACCACTTGCGCCGCACCTCGAAGTAATGCGCCTCCGGATCATAGACCTCCGGTCCCAGGTTCATGTGCTCGGCGCCAAGCCGGCCGATCGAGGCCAGCAGGCCGTAGGCATTGACCGACAGATCGCGCCGCGTCGTCACCAGGTTGACCTGCGACGTCAACAGTTCGAGCTCGGCGTTGAGCACATCGAGCACCGTGCGCTGGCCGA
>JAEYYQ010000384.1 GCA_023428365.1 Pseudomonadota bacterium
TCGGCCAGCGCACGGTGCTCGATGTGCTCAACGCCGAGCTCGAACTGTTGACGTCGCAGGTCAACCTGGTGACGACGCGGCGCGATCTGTCGGTCAATGCCTACGGCCTGCTGGCCTCGATCGGCCGACTCGGCGCCGAGCACATGAACCTGGGGCCGGAGGTCTACGATCCGGAGGCGCATTACTTCGAGGTGCGGCGCAAGTGGTTCGGCTTGTCGATCACCCACGCCGACGGCCGCCGCGAAGAGATCGACACCTGGGAGACCAGCGGCCAGGTCGAGCCCAGCAAATAGCCGCACACCGCACCTGTGACCGGCGATCTGCCATCGTCATGCATCTGAGCGTGACGCGACTTCAGGCGCATTGCTGAAAACTGTGCTGCTGAAATTTTTAGCAGCGATCATTTACGCACATTTTTTAATCTCGGCCTTTTGCTGCCGCCTAAAAATCCGCCAGAATTTACCGAGACGGCGCGAGGTCAACTCCGTTCCACGACGGCAGATGACAACGAAATATCTCTGAGAATCATCACGGTAGCGCCGCTTCTCCCGCGACGCGCGAAGACTGGCACACACCTTGCGCTAGTTAATCCGTTAGCTTCTTAGGGAGAGTCCTTTATGAGCCGATCATTTATCCGGCGCGCACTGAATGGAGCTGCGGGCTTGGTTGCGCTCGCTGCAACAGCAAGCGTGCCAGCTTTGGCGCAAGACACCATCAAGGTGGGCGTACTGCACTCACTGTCAGGCACCATGGCGATCAGCGAGACGACGCTGAAAGACGTCATGCTGATGCTGATCGAAGAGCAGAACAAGAAAGGTGGTCTGCTCGGCAAGAAGCTGGAAGCGGTCGTCGTCGACCCCGCCTCGAACTGGCCGCTGTTTGCAGAGAAGGCCCGCGAGCTGATCACGCAGCACAAGGTCTCCGCCGTGTTCGGTTGCTGGACCAGCGTGTCGCGCAAGTCGGTGCTGCCGGTCTTCAAGGAACTCAACAACATTCTCTTCTACCCGGTCCAATACGAAGGTGAAGAGAGTGAGCGCAACGTCTTCTACACCGGCGCCGCTCCGAACCAGCAGGCGATCCCGGCTGTCGACTATCTCATGAGCAAGGATGGCGGCGAGGTGAAACGGTGGGTGCTGGCTGGCACCGACTACGTCTATCCGCGCACGACCAACAAGATCCTGGAGGCCTATCTGAAGGCCAAGGGCGTCGCTGCTGAAGACATCATGATCAACTACACGCCGTTCGGCCATTCCGACTGGCAGACCATCGTCTCCGACATCAAGAATTTCGGTTCGGCGGGCAAAAAGACGGCCGTCGTCTCCACCATCAACGGCGATGCGAACGTGCCGTTCTATAAGGAGCTCTCCAACCAGGGCCTCAAGGCGACCGATATTCCGGTTGTCGCCTTCTCGGTTGGCGAGGAAGAACTGGCCGGCATCGACACGAAGGATCTCGTTGGCCATCTCGCCGCCTGGAACTACTTCCAGTCCGTCGAGAACAAGGACAACAGCGCCTTCATCGAGAAGTGGAAGGCCTTCACCAAGAACCCGAAGCGCGTCACCAACGATCCGATGGAAGCGCACGTGATCGGCTTCAACATGTGGGTGAAGGCAGTCGAGAAGGCCAAGACCACCGATCCTGACAAGGTTATCGATGCGATCGTCGGCATCGAAGCGCCGAACCTCACGGGCGGCATGTCGAAGATGCTGCCGAACCACCACATCACCAAGCCCGTGCTGATCGGCGAAATCAAAGCTGACGGCCAGTTCGATGTGGTCTGGCAGACGAAGGATCTGGTGCCGGGCGATGCCTGGACCGACTTCCTCGACGGCTCCAAGGAGCTGGAGGCCGACTGGGTCGACAAGAAGTGCGGAAACTTCAACTCCAAGACCGGCAAGTGCGGCGGCGCCTGATCGTCTGACCGCAACATAAAATTGCGATGCGGCGGCCGGAATTTGCAGCCGCCGCATCCAGCCTGATCAATGCTTCGGCTCCGGGATCACAAGACGCATGAGCGCACTGCGCAACAGCTGGCTTGGCCTTCAGCTCGCGATATTGACCGCCATCATCGGCGTATTCGCCAGCGCAGCGCTACCCGCGCGCGCGCAGAATGCAGACTTCGATAAAGCCATTGAACTTCTGGCGGCCGACAATTTCGGCGACACCACGGCCGCAATCGACCTCATCGCACAATCCGGCGTTCCACAAGCGGCCTCGATCATTGAAGCTTTGGGCGATCGCCGTCTGCTGTTCGATAGCACCACGAAGACAGTCTTTTATCGTGATGCCAGCGGAGCGATCCGTGACGCGCGCAGTGGCGATATTGCAAGCAGCCCACCGGCAGAGCTGTCGACGGTCCGTCTCAACAATCGCGTACGCTCGGCTGCGCAAGCAGCGATGGGTGGGCTGAGTATTCTCAATCCAGATCCAGCGCGTCGCGCCGAAGCAGCCGCCGCCGTATTGAAAGCGCGCGATGCCTCTGCGTTGCCCGCTCTCGAAGCGGCGCTCGCCAAGGAAAACGATCCGGGCATCAAGGCAACCATGGA